>DAOUSN010000034.1 GCA_030627205.1 Methylococcaceae bacterium | reverse complement strand
TTCAATTATTCTTAATAATGGCGGCGATAATGATCCAACCAATGACTTAATAACTTACACTCCCAATGCAAATTTTGTAGGTATAGATACCTTTCAATGCACTATTACCGATAGTAATGGCAATACCAGTACGGCGATAGTCACCATTAATACGCTGTCAAACTTCGGGATAACCCCCGTTCCAGAATTAAACTTACCTGAAGACATCGTTTTCCTATTACAAAATACCTCAACCTTAGGCGATACTTATGTGCCTCAATTAGGATTTATTAGTTATGTTCCTGAAGAAATTAATCGTTCAACTTTAGAAATAACACCGTATCTATACGAGCTATCATCCATTTATGAGATAAATTATCGCCCCTTTCAATTACCTGAAAATAATCCTGTTTCCATGGGAGGACAGCTAAAAGATCAATTTGTTACCGATGGCACAAAAACTTATAATGCAGGTGAAAAATTTACTCACACTGGTAATGAGAAGCTATCTTATGAAGCCGCACAACCTAGTGGAAAACCACTTCCTGATTTTATTAAGTTCGATGTAGATTCAGGACAGTTTTTATTTGATGCCGAAGGTGCAAAATCCGAAGGAATTCCTAGTGTATTAATCCGTTTAATTGCATCAGATCAGTATGATAATCAAGCTTCAAGTACTTTTCAAGTTAGGTTTGACATAGAAAGTTCAGAAGGAGATTCAACCCGTTATACTCGCTTAGAAGAAGAATTAGAAAAAACTAAACTTGAAGTTGAAGAAGAAAATATTGAAATTGAAAGCCAAGAATCTGAAAAAGAATCCTCTGAACAACAGTTAGATATAAAGGAAACTGATGATGAAGTAAAACCTGATGCAAAAGAAACTAATGAAGATGAGAAGAGTGATGATGTCACCTCAATTAAAGCTGATTTATCTGAGCTTGCGTTACTTTTAACAGGTTCATTTGAAGTTAATTCAGAACCTTTGACTGATATTTCTGAAAATAGAACCAAACATAGCTTAAATGAACAGGTTAAACAGGCTGGTTTTTTTGGTTATCAACAAAATAAAGGACAATTATTGGCTGATTTGGAATCAGTCTTTAAAAATACTAATACATAAAATTATTGTCCTTTTTAACATTGGATAGTCGTTTTTTAAACGGCTATCACCAATTTATTCCTAATCCATATAGATTCATAAAAATGATAGAAGTTGCCTCCCTTCACTATGATGTTATTTTCAAAAAAGCATTTTCTAAACCAACTATTTTTATCGCTTTTGTCAAAGCAATGACAGGTATTACTTTGGAAATTAACAAAGTAGAAACAGAAAAATATTTTTTACCAGCCGTCGTTAAAGTTAACAGTCACTTTGATTTATTTGCAGAAGACAAGAAAAATAGAATCATTGTTGATATACAACATAAACGACTTCCCGACCATTATGACCAGTTTTTACATTATCACTGTGCTGCACTACTTGAGCAAGTTACAAGTGCTTACGATTATAAACCGCGAATGCAAGTTTTTACCATCGTGGTTCTAACCTCAGGGGATAAACATAAAACAGATATTGCCATTACTGATTTTGAGCCTAAAAAACTTAATGGTAATGGACTTGGAGAAACTAAGCATAAAATTATTTATATTTGTCCTAAATATGTTTCTGATAAAACTCCTGAGCCTTATCAACAATGGCTTAAAGCAATTAATGATAGCTTAGATGAACAAGTTGATGAAACAAATTATCAAAATCAACAGATTAAAGAAATTTTTAGCTTAATAAAAAAAGATAACACTACACCAACAGAATATGCACGAATGAAAGATGAATATTCTAATGAGCAATATGATAAAGAGAATAAGGAAAAAGCAAAAAAAGAAGGCATCAAAGAAGGGGAGCAAAAAGAAAAAATAGAAATTGCCAGAAGTTTATTAGATATTTTAGAGGTTGATGTCATTGCTTTAAAAACAGGATTGACGGTTATAGAAGTACAAAAAATAAAAACGCGAGATTATTCATGAAATTATTAAGGACAACTACACTTTTTTTTACAATTATAATTATCTTAACAGGCTGTATTAACCCTAAAGAGTTATCGGTTGAAGAAATTGCAGACTCAGCATTAACTGATGTTCAACAAATTTATGCAAAGCAAGAACCCATAAAAGGGGTTTTAGGTCTTGGTGAAGCGATGGCGCGTTCGTTAAAATATAATCTTAATAATCGGGTTAAACTTATGGAGCAGGCAGTTGCTAGACAAAGTGTGGAAATGGCAAAACTTGATATGCTACCTATGCTTGGCGTTTCCGCAGGTTACTTAGATCGGAGTAATGTTGATGCCTCTGAAAGTGTTTCTATTTTTACAGGTCGCCAATCTTTAGAACCGTCAACTTCTCAAGATAGAAACCGTTATACCGCTGATGTTCGTTTTACGTGGAATATATTGGATTTTGGGGTGAGTTATTTTCAAGCAAAACAAAATGCCGACCGATTTTTAATTTCACAAAAAGCCCGTGAAAAAGTCATGTTGAAATTATTGCAACAAGTACGTTCAGCTTATTGGCGTGCGGTTATTATGCAGAAAATGGAAAAAAAGGTTAAATCCTTTTTAAAAAATGTCAACGTAACCTTAAATGATTTAAAAGTAATCCGTGAACAACAACTTTATACGCCTTTATTGGCACTTAATGACATAAGATTATTAGTTGAAACTAGGAATCAATTAGAAAAATTAAAAGCATCTATTGTGATAGCAAATATTGAATTAGCTACTTTAATTAATTCACCTTCAAAAATAAAATTAATTCTAAAATCCCCGAAGAAATTTGAAGTCGCCCCTATTATTTCTGATAAAATCGAAAAAATGGAATTGACGGCATTAATTAATTCATCAGACTATACTACAGAAATATATAATGTTCGCATTGACCAACTTGAATCTCGTAAAGCATTAACCAGATTATTACCAGGAATTGAATTTTCCTATGCAGGAAACTATACTTCTAATTCTTTTTTATGGAATAGTTTATGGGGCGAATTAGGACTTAGATTAGCAGGAGATTTATTAAAATTAGCCACTATTCCTGATATTTTAGCCTATGCAGAGATCAGTAAAACTCTTGCTAACTCACGTCGTTTAGCAGTTAATACCGCAGTTATTGCTGGAGTTCATTTATCTTGGCAAGATTATATGAACCGTGTTGACCAATTAAAACAAAGTGTATTTTTACATAAAGTTGATACAGAAATTGCTGAATTAACCCGTATAGCTGAACAAAATCGTTCAGGGAGTGAAGTTGAAGCTATTCAAAGTGAGTTCAAAGCCATTAATTCAAAGCTAGCTCATTTATTAGCTTATGCTCAAGTTCAAGAATCATTCGGAGCTTTTTTAATGAGCTTAGGTTCAAATCCTGTACCAGATAATTATCAAAGTCTATCAGTGAAAAAATTAGCCGCAGTTTTAAAAGTAAAATATAAGCGTTGGGATAAGGGGGATTTGGATATTTTGACCCCAGAATATATGAAAAAACGTATTGCTTTGAAAAAGAAAAAAGAGGCGCAACGTTCTTGGTGGGGAAAATTATTGGATGAACCTGTTTCTATGCCGCCTTTAAAATATACTATCCTAAGTCTTCCTAAACTTAATAAGGATGATAAGGATGATAAGGATGTGAAAAAGCCAAAAGCGAAAAAAATAACTTCTAAAATAATGAATATAGACTCATCTTATCAAAATGGTTATTTTGTTGTTGAATAGAATTTAAGTTGTTTTTAAAAAGATAGTTTAAAAAATTATAACCGTGATGAACATGAAGATAAAAGGTTTGAAAGCTTCATGTTCATTTTTTAAATTTTATAAATGGTATATAATTAAACATAATCGCTCCAGTAATTACCTTTATTTTAGACTCTATCAAGAAACACCGTGGAACACCGTGGTGATTCCATTTTCCTCTAAAAATACTTCATTGCTAATCAATCATGACCAATAAAATAGAACCCATTAATGAGATAAAACCTATTCCTACTGAAATAGACATTGATGGCGCGCAAAATATTAATAAAATTCGTGACATTCTTTTTGGTGCAGAAATGCGGAAAAATAATAATCGTTTTAGCTCATTAGAAACCAATTTAATTAAAGAATCTGTGCATTTACGTGATGATATGGAACAGCGGATGGATTCTTTAGAAACACTAATTCAGCGTGAATTTGAAACTTTAACCGATAAATTAGAGTTAGAGAAAAAAGAACGCCAAAAAAGCTTATTATCCATAGAATCCTCATTTAAAAAAGCTAATGAATTACTTAATCAACGGTTAGATGAATTAGAAAATAAAAGTCTTGATGAAATGCGTAAATTACGTAATCAAGAACATGAAAATGTTAAAGGTTTACGTCAAAATTTACATCAGTTACGTGAGGAGACTAATACGTTGCTTGAAAAGGAACTGGATATATTACGAAAAACTAAAATTGATAAAGCTAGTATCGCCTCATTATTTGCCAGTGATAATCTTTAAACAATTGTTGTGACTGAAAAAATTGATACGACTCTTAAGCAAGATAAGGCTGCTATAAACTATCGTGTTGAACAAAAAAGTTATCAGGTTTTAAAGACGCTGTTATTGTCGGAAGAAGTACAACGTCTTGAACGCTTAGAGCTGTATTTTCAAGATCCTAAAGTTCATGCTAAAAAAATCGCCCTCGCGTTACCTAAAGCGATTAGAGAGGCGGATGGAGTTTTATTACGTGATGCGTTAGACGAGGCACTTCATGATACTGTACAGTCTTGTCTGATTGAATCAGTCCACCGAGAGCCTGAGTTATATGTAGATGCGCTGTATCCTGTCATTTTGCCAATGATTAAAAAATCAATTGCAGAAGCATTTAAAGAAATTATGCAATCGCTAAATTCAGCGATTGAGCAAGGTTTATCTTTAAATCGTTTTGGCTGGCATTATCAAGCATGGCGTAGTGGGGTGCCTTATCGTGAAGTGGTTTTACGAAACACCTTAACTTATCGGGTTGAACAAGCTTTTTTAATTCATCGGGAAACGGGTTTACTGTTGCGGCATGTTTCTAATGAAGGAATAGATGAACTGCGTGATAGTGATGCCATTTCTGCCATGCTCACCGCTATTCAAGATTTTACTCAAGATTCATTTTCAGTTAATTCTCAAGAAAGCCTTGATAGTGTTGAAATTGGTAATTATACCGTATTTTTAGATAGAGGTGCTTATGCAACGCTTGCTTGTGTTATTCAAGGTATTCCACCACATTCATTACGAGATCATTTTGAAACTATTTTAAGTGATATTCATCAGCAATATATCCGTTTATTAACAAAATTTGAAGGGGATAATGAACCGCTCGCTGTTATTGATAATGATTTACAAAAATGTTTAGTTTCTGAACAGAAATCTGTAAAAGATAAATCATCAGTTTCAGGAAAATATATTTTAATTCCTTTATGTTTAATTTTTATTATCTTAGGTTATTGGGGTTATGATAATTGGGAATTTGAACAACGGCGAGAAGATTATTTAACTTTATTACAACAACAAGAAGGCATTGTTGTCACAGAAAATAGGTATCAAGAAGGGGAGTTATTTATCGAGGGACTTTATGATCCATTAGTGACTCACCCCAATGATATTCTTGAAAAATCAAGTTTACACGCTGATGAAGTTAACACACACTGGCAGGCTTATCATTCCTTACGCCCAACTATTGTTGAGCAACGATTAAAGCAAACGCTACAAACACCGCCTTTGGTTAATATTCATCTACACAATACCGAATTAACACTGACAGGGGTTGCTGATGAAAAATGGATTGAAGAACTAGCAATTATTAGCCCAGTTTTAACTGGGGTAACTGCAATTTATTATCAACAATTACAAAATTATCATCAATTTATTAGCCAGCAATTAGAAACTCCTGCAACGGTTAAGGTTCTATTTAAAGAAGGTCAGTTACAATTACAGGGTATTGCCTCAATTCATTGGCATAACACTTTAGCTAAAAAATTGGCGAAGTTAACCTTTATTAATGATTATAAGCTTGATGAACTTGAGGTTATTGAAGAAAAACAATTGCAATTATTAACTGAAAAACTTGAGAAGAAGCTGATTTTTTTTACTTATGGCTTAAAATTAACGGAAGTGCAACTTAAAAAGTTACTTGATTTAGTTACCATTATTAAAAATATGCATCATTTGAGTGGTGAATTAAAGCAAAAAATGTACCTTATTATTACCGGTTATACTGATGGACTCAGTAATGTAGAATATAATAGAGCATTAGGACAAGAACGTGCTGAAAAAATTATTAATTATTTAAAACAACATAGCATTTCCGTTGAAATGATAATTGCCTCACAATTATCAGTAATACGGCGTGTTAATAGATTACAACGCAAAGTAGGTTTTGCAGTAATTTTTAATAAGGAAAAAACAGAATGAAAGTACTGCAAAAAAAAATTTGTGTGCTAGGTGATTTTGCGGTTGGTAAAACTAGTTTAGTTGGGCGTTTTGTAAAAAATGAATTCTCAGAAAAATATCTAACCACTGTAGGGGTAAAAATGGATACAAAATTAGTTCCCGTTAATGATACCATGAAAATTAAGCTTATTATTTGGGATATTGCTGGTGAAAATGCGTTTAAAAAAATATCTCAAACTTATTTACGAGGGTCTGCAGGGTTTGTGTTAGTGATTGATGGAACTCGTTTGAGTACTGTCGATGCAGCTGTAGACATCAAACAAAATATTTTAAAGTTATTAGGTGATATTCCATTTGTGGTACTCATTAATAAAGTTGATTTAAAAGAACAATGGGAAATTGATGATGCACAAATAGCACGTTTAAATGCCGAAGAAAAACAAGTTTTTTTCACTAGTGCAAAAAGTGGTCAACAAGTGGAAGACGCATTTATTATTTTAAGTGAATATCTAGCCTTATGAAAAAATTACCATTATCAATCGAAGAATATTTATCTAATTTATGGTTAGACGCAGGGAAATTTGCTTATTTAAGTTTTGATAAACACGGAAATATTCAAAATTGGAATACTGAGATTGAACACTATGGACTACAGAATTTACATCTTAGTGATAATATCAACGAAAAATTAATTTTCTTAGAAGGTTGGTTTTCCTCTGAAAAGCAAAATAATGAGACTTTAATTTTAGAGTTTGTTAATTTTGAAAACAATATTGTTGCTGATATTCATATTTTACCTACTTTGAAAGAAACCTATATTTTATTTATTGATGTTAGTAACAGTTTTAGGCAACGCCAGCAATTACAACAAGAACGGCATAATATTACTTTATTAAGCTATCAACAGACTAAAAATATTCAACTATTAAAACAAACTCACCAAGAACTAGAGGCAAGAAAAAAACAAGCTGAAATCGCAAATCAGTCTAAAACTAAATTAATATCCTATATTACCCATGATTTACGCACTCCTCTTTCAGCTATATTAGGTTTTGCCCAATTTTTAGACGCGGGTGTTTTTGGTGTGCTTAATAATCAGCAAAAAGAGTGTCTTGACCACATGCTTAGTGCAGGTACACACATGACGGGATTAATTAATGAAATTTTAGAAGTCGTTAGACTTGAAAGTGGAAATATAGAACTATCAACGGAATCATTGATGATTAATTCAATTATTAATGATTGTTTAAATATATTACAACCAATTGCTCAAAAACATAATATTAAACTGGTTAATCGTATTAAAGGAAATATTAAAATTGAGGTTGATCGTCAACGGTTTCAACAAATTATTATTAACCTTATTAATAATGCGATTAAATATAATAAAAAAAATGGATGTATAGTTATTAGTTCCAAAGTCTTGGAAGGTAAATTACGTCTTTGTATAAAAGATACAGGAATAGGGATTACTGATGATAAAATAGATAATATATTTCAGCCTTTTGTTCGGGTTATTGACGCAAAACAAAAAAATACCATAGAAGGTGATGGTATCGGTTTGAGTGGCTGTAAACGCTTAGTAGGACTTATGGGCGGTTCGTTAAGTGTTCGTAGTGAATTAAATATAGGCAGTATTTTTTATTTAGATTTTCCCTTAAGTTATCATTGTTATGGTAGAAATGATTATTATAGCCATCATCGGTTAATTTATTTTTATGATAATGAAATACATTTTAAATTGTTAGAAAATTTACTTGCCCCTTACAAAAAATATCAGCTTGTTGGTTATCATCATGGGGAAGATATTAGCGCATTAGATTTACAAGATAAAATTACATTAATGCTTACTGATATTGATAATCAAGATGTTGCGGCTAAATTAAGGCAGTTGGAATTATTAATACAACATATTCAGCCAGAAACAACCATAGCTGTTTTTGAAAAAGATACCAAGGCATCGGTTATCAGCTATGTTTTAGAACAAGCACAGGTTGATGATTATTTAACTTGTCCTTTTGATTTTAATCAATTGTTAGATATTTTTGAACAATGAAATAAGATATTATGCACTAAAATTTAGGTAATTTATTATGCGTCTAAAAACTAATCCAATTGACTGTTATCTCACTGAAATAAAGCTTCATAAGTTATCTAAAATTTTAGAAATAAGTTTTGATAATGGTGAAACCTTTAATTTGCCTTGTGAATATTTACGTGTTTTTACCCCTTCAGCCGAATCTTTAGGTCATGCACCAGGGCAAGAAATTTTACAAACAGGTAAACAAAACGTGGGGATTAATGAAATAAAACCCATTGGAAATTATGGTATTAGTCCGGTGTTTACCGATGGTCATCAAACAGGAATTTATACATGGGAATTATTATATAAACTGGGTTCTGATTATGACAGCTTATGGGGAAGTTATTTAAAACAACTTGAAACCGCAGGACAAAGTCGTAACGGCTAATTATTTATTTTCACTTATATTCCTCACAAAAAATTAACCTTCATTAACTATTATGATAAATCAAGACACAACCCATTTCGGTTTTAAACAAGTAGAAACTAAAGAAAAAGTTAAGTTAGTGCGCGGTGTCTTTGATTCCGTAGCTTCTCAATATGATGTAATGAATGATTTAATGTCATTTGGTATTCATCGAATCTGGAAACGTATTGCGATACAACTTGCCAATGTTCGCAGTGGTGATAAAGTGTTAGATTTAGCTGGTGGGACAGGGGATTTGACCATTCAGTTTGAAAAGCGAGTTGGTCAAAAAGGCGAAGTGGTTTTAGCTGATATTAATTCAGAAATGTTACGCACAGGACGTGATCGTTTGATTGATAAAGGCTTAGTGGGAAATATTCGCTATGCCCAAGTCAATGCAGAAATTTTACCTTTTGCTGATAATACTTTTGATTGTGTAAGTATTGCCTTTGGATTACGTAATGTAACCGATAAAGAAGCTGCTTTAAGTTCTATTTTACGAGTTTTAAAACCAGGTGGACGATTGATTATTTTAGAATTTTCGCATCCTACCAATAAATTAACTGAGAAAGTTTACGATTTTTATTCATTTAATTTATTACCAAAAATTGGTGGAATTATTGCCAAAGATGAAGATAGTTATCGTTATTTAGCGGAATCCATTCGGATGCACCCTAAGCAAGATGAATTAAAAGAAATGATGGAAGAGTCTGGGTTTGAACGTTGTGAATATTTTAATATGACTCAAGGGATTGTTGCCATACATCGGGGTTATAAATTTTAAAAATTTATAAAAAGAGGCTTTTATATGCGATGGTTATTCGCTTTTATCGCTTTTATCGCTTTTATCGCTATTATTACATTAGCGGCTAAAACAACAGATTCAAAAACCTCTCCTCCAGCTCCAATTAATATTTTAGAAGCAGATAAAACTACCGCTTCCATTGGTAATAAAAAACCCAATAACACTTGGCAGACTCAAGTTGATATATCTACAAATAAACTATCTGATATAGGAAAAGTTTTCCAACTACTTTGGAATTGGTTTACCGATGGTAATACCTTTGTACGTATAGGTATTGTGATATTATTTTTAGGTGTATCCTTCTTACTTAATTTTGCTATCAAACAAGGTTTTATCTCCATTGAATTACGCCTAGTAGCAACGGCTGTACTCACTATTTACGCACTCTTAATTCGAGGTGGGGCAGTAGGTTTATTGTATTTATTAACCATTATCTTTTTATATGGGTTAGGTTTTTGGCAATTATTATTTGCAACTTTATTAAGTTTTGTATTTAATTATCTACGTCGTTTTGATGAATATTAGCAAATGCAAGGTTTAGCTTTAAGCTTATTACCTGTGATGTTGTTTTTGGGCTTTGCTAGTTTATTTACCGAGAATTTACACCCTTTTGAATTGCCTGATTTATCAATGGGATTTGTTTGGTATTTTGAAATAGGCTACCTCTTATGGATAACGGCTTCTTTATGGTTATTTTAAATAGCTTTTTAAAATTGTGACCTAAAAAACAGATAAATAACTAAATAACTAAATAACTAAAAAATAATTAAACATGAAATCTTGGTATATATTATTATTCACATTGGCTAGTTTTTCATTGTTAGTCATTATAATACTCTCCTTGCTAACACCACAAATTGAATCACGTTTAAAAGACAATGTTACCGCAGCTTTCATTGAAAATGATTTAAACTGGGTTAATGTTTTAGTAGAGGGTAGAAAAATCATCTTAAAAGGTCAAGCTCCAACAGATTGGTTACGAATTAAAGCTAAAAAACTCGCTTCAAATGTTTCTGGAGTAGCCGTAATTGATAGTCAAATAACGATTGCTAATCCTTTACAGCCTTACATTTTAACGGCAGCTTATGATGGAAAACAGTTATCCATAGAGGGGTATACATTAAACCAACAATCACGTTTACATATTAATAATAGTGTGATTGATGTTTATGGAAAAAACAATGTTACCAGTGAATGGCAATTCAGAGAAGGGCAGCCATCTGCATGGGCTATGGTAACTTCTGGGGTTATTTCTACACTAAAAATACTTAAACATGGCAAAGCTGTTTTTAAGAATCAAACCATAAAACTATCAGGTGTTGCTCCGTCAGCTAAATTAAAAACTCAAATAGACAAACAATTATCGCCCTATTCTAATCAGGGCTATGTTATTCAAGCCGATATTAAGGTAATAACTCCTGCTATTAGTTGTCAAAAAAAATTCGAGAACCTTTTACAGCGAGAACAAATTCTTTTTGCTCAAGGTGGTTCTACTATTGATTTAAATAGCTATCCATTGTTGGAGCGTTTGAAATTGGTTATGGATAAATGTGAACAATTTGGTATCATAATTTCAGGACATACCGACTCAAAAGGAGAAGAAAAAACCAACCAATCTTTAAGTTTGAATCGAGCAAATGCGGTCTCTAGTTACCTGATAAAACAAGGGGCAAATACTAATCGAATTTCAACCATTGGTTATGGTGAACTAAATCCTATCGCCGATAATGAGGTTGAAGAAGGACGGGCGAAAAACCGACGTATTGAATTTACTATTGAAGGAATCTAACAATGCTTGATCTTTATATCCAAATTGCTGTTGCTTTATTACTTGCATTTTTATTAGGTTTTTTAATCGCTAAAATGTGGGTTCAAAATCGCCAGAATGAATATTTAGCCAAACTCTTACAATTAGAGACTAAACTTAATTCTGAAGAAGAATTTAAACAACAACAAATACATAAAATCAGTTTATTACAAGAGCGAGAACAACAATTAAAGGGGGAAATGGATGGGTTAACATCAATAAAAACTTCCTTAAGTATAGAAATTAGCAGCTTAAATAAAAATCTCGAAAACAAACAAATCGAAGTGGTAGAGGCTATTGATAACAAAGAAAAGGTTAAAGAACAGCTAGTAATAAAATCTACTCAAAACTATGAGCTAACGACTAATTTGCACTTAGCTACTGAGCAACAAAGTTCACTTAACTTACAACTTCAAACATTATCTGAAAACCATCAGCATACGCTTAAAACCATTGAGTTTATGGAAGAACAAACTAGTACATTTGCAATACAACAAGGTCAGCTTCAACAAAGTTTGCACCAATCAACTCAACATTATGAATCAATGGATGGGCAGATTAACACATTAACTATGAATGAAAAACAAGCTTTAGAAGAAATTCATGAGCTAGAAAAAAAATACCTAGATGTAAAAACTAAAAGTCAATTTATTGAAGAAGAAAAAATTAATTATTGTGATAAATTATCAAGTGTTAATCAGCAACAGATTCAGTTAAAAGCACATACTTTAGTTAGAAATCATACTTTGGGGGCAATTAGTGTTGCGATTATTCCTGTTCCATTGTTTGATCTGGTCGCGTTATTAAGTATTCAAATAAAAATGTTACGCGCACTTGCTGAAAAATATCAACTTCCTTTTTCTGAGAATAAAGTTAAATCACTTGTTTTACCATTACTTAGCAGTACATTAACAATCACAGGTACATTGGTTTTTTCTAGTTTTATTAAAATAATTCCAGGTATTGGTCAAGCATCTGGAATAGTGAGTTTTTCTGTCTTAGCAGGAACGGCAACTTATACGGTGGGTGAAATATTTATTGAGCATTTTGAATCAGGCGGTACATTTTTGGATTTTAATGTTGAAAATCAAAAAGCTCGTTTTAGGGAGTTATATGAAAAGGGAAAGCAGATAAAATTTGGGTAATGATAAAATTATCCAAGCTATAAAACTCATTTTGAAATTGCTTGAATATTAATAAAGATACTGGAAAGGAAAGTATTAATGAATTAATGGATTAATGGATTAATGAATTATTTTTTCACCATGAAGGAGATATCCTTCATGGTAATTTATAAAAGTGCAAGAAAAAAAGGGGGTTATTTAAGGCTGATATTTTTCTATTGCCTGCAAATCTGCTAATGCTTGTTTTATTTTCGCATTAGTTTTGTCATTCATTTCATTATCCTTGTAAATTTTGTTAAGCAAACCTTCCTTAACTAGGGCTTCTTTTATCCAACGTTTATTAAAATGATAATTATTAGGAATTTTAGCAGTTTCTCCTGTTTCAGGGTTACGGATATTACCTTGTTTTAAATCCAGTGTGCTTTGATTGGTTGTGTTAGTAACAGGTTTTATTTTTTGAGTGTTTGTTGAGCTTTCTTTTGGAATGGCTACTTTTATTTCAGCAATAGGTGTTGAGGTAGGCACTGGGTTTTTCACTTGATCCTCTTTTTGTGTTTTTTTCTTTCCATCGTTAACAACAGAAAAAACAACATAAGCGACAAAAACAGTCGTTAAAATAAACAATACTTCTGACATAAATCTATCCTACTTAATAAATTTTCATTATTATGGTTTAAAAACAAGCAAATTTTAACTACGATCTAAATTTGCAACTTAATTACTTTTTAATGTTGAATATACCAGATGCGAGAAGTGTAGGTAAACTAAATATAATTTAGTTTACCTCTAACAGGCTCACATTACACCTAAAGTATTATATATACGATACTACCACATAAAAATACTGATAATGAATTCTATATAAATCCTATTTGTTATAATTGTGAGCTTTATCATGTTAATTAGTTGTTTCAGTTAATCAGCAACTGTTACTATAAAACCTTCATTGATAATTATACTAAGAGGCTGCATGATGAATGATTCTTTCACCGAAATAATCAGCGAAAATTGGTTTAGTCGTATAGGTAGCTCTATTAAAGGCATACTTTTACTGATGAGCCTTTGCCTGATTGGTATAAGCAAAAGATTCTCGGCATATTTACAAATACTGAGAATTTATTTAAACAACTTACTCCACAAAGTAATCGACAACAGCAACAATTAGTTACTCGTGCTTTATGGGGAGGGGTACACGGTAGATTATTAACTGATAATCTAGATTCATATACAGAAAGTATCGTGTTATTATTAGTTGAGAATTTTATTAAAGGGTGGTGTTTACAAATAACCAAGATTAGCTATATGAATAAATATTTTTTGGAAAAATGAAGATTATCAAGCAATTAGCTTTTTTTGTAGGTTTATTAAATTGCCTATCTATTTATGCAGCGTCTGTAACTACAACAATTGATAATATTAATCAAGCAACAGTTTATGTAGAAAAAGCATTTAAAGAAGCGGAAGCTGCAAAGCTTGAGTTTAAACGTGCTTTTGAAATTATTAAGCAATTAAAAAATAATTGTAAAGTTTCAAATAATAGTTGTGATGGTTTAGATCATGAATTTAAAGCACTAAATGATATCTTAATTAAAACTAATAAAGAATTTGATGAAGTCAGAAACGATGTTGTTAAAGCCATTGGTACGGTTCAATTAGTTGCTAATCGAGCAAATTTAATGATGACAACTTATGAAAGCGTTGCCAATCCTGATTCTATGAGTAGTTATATTGCAGGTTTACATACACTGGCAACGACGACTGTTGATATAGGGAAAGAAATTAATTTAATTGATGATAATTATACGTTACCTGCCTATAGTCGAACTACTGCGGAACTTGGTTTTTTAAACAGTGATTCAAGTTATATTCCTCAAGGAAACTTAGCAATTTATCCATGGGCGCGGTGGGGAATTCAAGCAGATATTAGTGGGGGGAAAATTGATGGTGATACCACGTTTAATTATGGCGGACATATATTTTGGCGGCATCATAAAAACTATTTGATAGGGGCGACGATTGCAAGTATTAGTAGAGCTGATAACCATGATTTACGTTATGGGTTGGAAACAGAACTTTATAATTTGCATCCTGATTGGACGCTTCGTTTAGAAGGTGGTTATCAACGAGGTGAAAATATTTCTAGTTTATATGGTGGTCTGTTAACAACTTGGTATCCACGGTTTAATTTAGATGCTAAAAACTATGGTGAACTTGCAGATGTTCTGTCATTAAAAGCTGGTGTTTATGCTTATAGTGATTACGTTGTTGGAACATTAGGATTGGAACTTCAAATGCGAGATGTGGTTGATTATTTTAAAAACTATGCTCATCGGAAACATAATAATCCTCTTATTTACGCATTTACAGAAATGCTGGCAATGCCATTTCAAATATTTCCAAGAAATTCAACGTTGTTTGTGAATGGTGCGTTAGGTAGTAATGATATTGATTATGTATTGATGGGAATTAATATTTATCTAGGTGAGACTCCACAAACTAATCACCAAAATATTACCGAAAAAGCTTTAAAATACAAGCATCGTTATCAATTCGTTGAAAGTTCATTATTTATTGATGCAGTTCCAAAACGGTAATATTTTAGCTGTTAATTTATGTAGACTAGATGTGTAATAATATCTAGTCTACATTAGTTTATTTTATAATTTAGGCGTTATAAGTAGATGATGCTGTTTTTCCTCCATGTCCAGTCCAGTCGGTATGAAAAAATTCACCTCTAGGTTTATCAATACGCTCATAAGAATGCGCGCCAAAATAATCACGTTGAGCTTGTAACAAATTTGCAGGTAATCGTTCAGTACGATAACCATCATAATAGGCTAAAGCTGATGAAAAAACAGGGGTAGATATTCCAAGTTCAATACCTAAAATAACCGCTTCACGCCAACCTTTATCTGCTTTTTTCATTGCATTTGAAAAGTAATCAGCTAGTAATAAGCTATCCAAATCTGCATTACTATCATAAGCATCTTTAATATCATTAAGAAATTGACTGCGAATAATACATCCACCCCGCCACATTAAGGCAATTTCACCATAATTAAGTGACCAATTATATTCAGTGGCAGCTTCTTTGATTAATCTAAATCCTTGTGCATAAGAGATAATTTTTGCGGCGTATAAAGCATCACCAATTGCTTTAACCATTGCAGATTTATCACCTGAGAAATTCCGTTTATTTTTGGGAAGTATCGCCGCTGCTGCTACTCGTTCATCTTTTTGAGCTGATAAACAGCGGGCAAAAACAGACTCGGCAATTAAGGTTAAGGGCATTCCTAAATCTAAGGCGTTAATTGCCGTCCATTTTCCTGTCCCTTTTTGTCCTGCGGTATCCAGAATTTTTTCAACTAATGGCTCACCATTTTCATCTTTATAGGCTAAAATATTAGCAGTAATTTCAATTAAATAAGAACTAAGTTTACCTTGATTCCATTCTGTAAAAATAGCTTGTATTTCATCATTGCTTAAACCTAAGCCTTCGGTTAATAATTGATAGGCTTCGCAAATGAGCTGCATATCGCCATATTCAATACCGTTATGTACCATTTTTACATAATGACCCGCACCTTGATCGCCTACCCATTGACAACAAGGTTGCCCATCAACTTTTGCCGAAATAGCTTGAAAAATAGGTTTTACTGCATCCCATGCCGCAGGATTTCCACCCGGCATAATTGAGGGTCCAAAACGCGCTCCTTCTTCTCCTCCAGAAACACCTGTACCAATAAATAATAAATCATGTTTTTTCAAACTTTCAGTACGACGGTTACTATCGGTATAAAGCGAATTACCGCCATCAATAATAATGTCACCAGCGGATAGTAATGGAATTAACTGTTCAATATAATGGTCAACAACCTCACCAGCCTTGACCATTAACATTATTTTACGAGGAGTTTCTAGTTGTTCAACTAGTGATTCTAAAGTTTTAGCTCCTATGACTTGGGTATCTTTTGCGCCTTCTTGTAAAAAATTCTCGGTTTTGCTGTGAGTACGGTTATGAACGACCACTTTAAAACCATGGTCATTCATATTAAGAACAAGGTTTTGTCCCATTACTGCTAATCCGATTAAACCAATATCTGCTTTCATGCGTCCTCTTTTTTTTATGCTAAAAATATGTAAATTTATTGTTAATTAGGTAAAAATCATTTTTGCTGCCATGATAAATAACATGATAGAAAAATAGCGTTTTAATTTTATAGCAGGTAATTTATTAGCTAATTTTGCCCCTATAGGTGCAGTTAAAACACTAGATAATATAATCCCTAAAAAAGCAGGTAAATAAATATAACCTAAACTCCATTCGGGTAATTGGGGTTGTTGTAATCCTAAAATAATGTAACTAATTGTTGCCGCAAAAGCAATGGGTAAACCAGATGCACTTGAAATAGCAACTGCATTTTTCATTGGCACTTGGCAAGTAACTAAAAAAGGAACGGTTAATGTACCGCCACCAATGCCTAAAATGGATGATAATAAACCAATTCCCATTCCAGCGACATAATCTAACGATTTTATGTTTTTAATTAACCCAAAATGATATTTTTTTGATAATGCCATTTGTAAGCTAACATAAATTAAATAACTAATAAAAATAAATCGTAGGTTATCACTATTTATTTTATCAGCAATTATCGCCCCTAAAATTGCTCCAAAAATAATTCCAGGTGTCAGTCGTACTACTTTAACCCATAATATATTGCCTTGACGATGATGTGCCAGCACAGAAGAGATTGCGGTAAAAATAATCGTTGCTAGTGATGTAGCTATTGCAAAAATCATTTGTTGTTCTGGAATCATCGTATGTTGGATAGAAAATAAAGATACTAATACTGGCACAATAACCAACCCCCCACCAATACCAAATAATCCTGCCAGTAGACCTGATAAAGCACCTAAAATTAAACTAGCCCCCATTATTTCTAACATTTTATCTATCCTTTATTTTTATCCTCTACTTCGCTATGAGAATAAATGCTTAACATCCTCTTTTTCCTCGCGTAATTCTTTTTCTGTTAGTTTCATTTTTTCTAAACTTAATTTATTAATTTCAAGCCCTTGAACAATATTAATCTCACCGTCATTAACAGTAACAGGAAAAGAATAAACTAAGCCTTTTTCTATATCATAACTACCATCTGATACTAATGCCATACTGACCCAATCACTGGCAGGTGTTCCTAAAGCCCACAAGCGCATTTGTTTGATTGCCGCTGTTGCCGCAGATGCTGCGCTTGATTGACCTCGTGCCTTAATAATCGCTGCTCCACGTTGCTGTATAGTTGGAATCATCTCATTAATGAACCAATTATTTTCAACCAGAGAAAGTGCATCTTGACCTTTGATTTTTGCATGATGAATATCAGGATACTGAGTATTAGAGTGATTACCCCAAATAATAACATTTTTAATATCTGTTGCCTTAACCCCACTTTTTTCAGCCAACTGATTAATTGTACGATTATGATCCAGCATGGTCATTGCAGTAAAATTCTTAGGGTTCAAATCAGGTGCATTATTAATAGCAATTAAGGCGTTAGTATTAGCAGGGTTTCCTGTGACTAAAACCTTAACATTTCTATTAGCGACATCATTTAAAGCTTTGCCTTGAACCATAAAAATTTCGGCATTACATTGCAATAAATCTTTTCGCTCCATACCTGCTCCTCTAGGACGAGCCCCCACTAAAAAAGCATAATCAACATTATCAAATGCAACCTTCGGATCAGTCGTAGTGATAATTCGATTTAATAAAGGATAAGCACAATCATTAAGCTCCATGACCACTCCTTCTAAAGCAGACATAGCTGGTGGGATTTCTAGTAAATGCAAATTAATTGGTTGGGATTCTCCTAAAAATTCACCTGCAGCCAAACGAAATAATAAAGAATAACTAATTTGTCCAGCTGCGCCAGTGATAGCAATATCAACAGGGGTTTTCATGGTTTTTTCCTTGTAATAATCTAAGTTTGATAAATTTGTTTTAAAAATAGCTTCATATCGTTGTTATCAAGAACGATTTATAAAAATGATTCTTGATGATTTAGAGTTTTGCTAAAACTTTTGCAACAGTTTGACCCATTGCTGACGGAGTTGGTGCAATAGTAACTCCTAGCGTTTTCAGCATTTCAACCTTTTCTGCCGCTGATTCTCCTGATACCGAAATAATTGCGCCAGCATGACCCATCTGTCGTCCTTTAGGAGCTGTTAATCCTGCAATATAAGCAACCACAGGTTTATTCATATTTTCCTTTGAAAATAAACCTGCTTCAACTTCTTGAGGCCCTCCAATCTCACCAATCATTAATATAACTTTGGTATCATCATCTTGCTCAAATTTTTCTATAATATCACGGTGAGAACTTCCATTAATTGGATCGCCACCAATACCGACAGAGGTTGAAATTCCAATACCTAAACGTTTCATTTGGTCGGCGGCTTCATAACCTAGTGTTCCTGAGCGACCAACAACACCAATATTACCCGCAATATAAATATACCCCGGCATAATGCCTAGCATTGATTTTCCTGGACTAATTGTTCCCGCACAATTAGGCCCTGTTAAAATCATCCGATCTTCGGGTGAGAATTTACGCAAATACTGCTTAACTTTCATCATATCTTGGGTAGGAATACCATCCGTGATAGCAACACAGTATTTAATCCCTGCGTCAGCAGCTTCCATAATTGAATCAGCCGCATAAGCTGGTGGAACAAATATAATACTGGCTTCTGCTCCTTCTTGTTCGACTGATTCTTTTACGGTGTTAAAAACAGGTAAATTTAAATGTGTCTGCCCTCCTTTACCTGGGGTAATTCCTCCGACAATATTAGAGCCATAATTAATCATATCTTGGGCATGAAATGAACCAATTTTTCCTGTAAAACCTTGGACAATAATACGGGTTTTTTTGTCAATAAAAATAGACATTATGTGACCACTCCTTCTTTGGATATTTGTTGATTACGTGCATTAACAGCTAATTCAGCTGCCTCAGCTAAAGTTTCAGCAGTCATAATAGATAAGCCACTTTCAGCAATAATTTTTCGTCCTGCTTCAACATTCGTCCCTGATAAACGCACAATCAAAGGAATTTTCATATCAATTTTCTTAACTGCATGAACCACCCCTTCTGCAATCCAGTCACAACGGTTAATTCCTGCAAAAATATTGACTAACATCGCTTTAACATTTTTATCTGCTAAAACTAAGCGAAATGCTTTTTCAGTACGTTCAGGAGATGCACCACCACCTACATCCAAAAAGTTAGCAGGTTCTCCACCAGCTAATTTAATCATATCCATTGTTGCCATTGCCAAGCCAGCCCCATTAATCATACAACCAATATCCCCATCCAAGCCAACATAGCTTAAGCCTCGATCAGAGGCAGCCATTTCACGCGGGTCTTCTTGAGTTTTATCACGCAGTTCAGCTATTTTTTGTTGGCGAAAAAGAGCATTATCATCAAAGCTCATTTTTGCATCTAAGGTAATTAATTCTCCAGTAGTGGTTACTACTAATGGGTTTATTTCCAACATATTCGCATCTAAATCACGCATTGCATGATAACAGCCTTGAATTAATTTAACTGCCTGACTGATTTGTGAGGCTTCTAAGCCTAATACAAATGCCATTTCACGGGCTTGAAAATCTAGCAAGCCTACAGCTGGGTCTATGTAAATTTTAGTAATCGCCTCGGGATCTGTTTCTGCTAGTTCTTCAATTTCCATACCGCCTTGAGCAGAACCGACCATGACAATGCGCTCAGAAATACGGTCTACTAGAAAACAAAAATAAAGTTCTTTAGCAATATCTGTAGCTGCTTCAATATAGAGTCGACCACAAAATTTCCCTCCAGGCCCTGTTTGATCGGTAATTAATTTTCTACCCAACATATAATCGGCGGCTGTTTTAATTTCATCATGAGTTTTACAAATTTTAACGCCACCTGCTTTACCGCGTGCGCCAGAATGGATTTGAGCTTTAACCGCCCAAATATTACCTCCAATTTCATGAGTTCTTTGTACAGCTTGTTCAGGACTATAAGCCAGCCCACTTTCTGGAATTTTAACTCCATAACTGGCTAAAATTTCCTTTGCTTGATATTCATGAATATCCATAGCATCTCTCTTTAAATATAAATAAAAAAATGGCGATTAATGGTTTTTTGCCGTAATAGCTTCTGCTGTTTTGACTAGAGTGCTGGCCATTCTTTCGGATGCCGCATCAATTAAACGACCATCTAATGCTGCCGCACCTTTACCTTGTGCTGCCGCTTCTTTTAATGCTTCTAGGATACGCTGTGCTTTTTGTATTTCAGCTTCGGTAGGGGTGAAAATTTCATTGGCTAAAGTAACTTGTGATGGATGAATAGCCCATTTTCCTTCACATCCTAAAGCAGCAGCACGTCTGGCGGCATCTTTATAACCATCAGGATCTTTAATGTCACCAAAAGGACCATCAATAGGACGTAAGCCATAAGCTCGGCACGCAACCGTCATTTGACTAATAGCAAAATGCCATTGATCTCCTGGGTAATCAGGGTTTAAACCACCAATATTAGTTGTTCTAGCACGATTACTTGCGGCATAATCAGCAACTCCAAAATGTAGAGCTTCTAGTCTTCCTCCTAAAGCTCCTTGTTTAGCAATATCGTTAACATTTGCCATCCCTAAAGCGGTTTCGATTAATGCTTCAATGCCAATATGATTTTTTAAACCCTGCTGCATTTCTAATTGATTAAGCATGGCTTCAACCATGTATACATCTGCATAAACGCCGACTTTAGGAATAAGAATTGTTTTTAATTTATTGCCACATTGTTCAACTAAGTTCACAACATCACGCACCATATATTGGGTATCTAATCCATTAATACGTACTGAGACAGTAATTCCATGCGCTTCCCAGTCTAAATCATTAATCGCTTCGATAACATTTTTACGTGCTTGTAATTTATCATCAGGGGCGACAGCATCTTCTAAATCTAAAAAAATAAAATCTGCACCGCTTTTAAGGGCTTTTTCAAACATAGATGGGTTAGAACCAGGCACAGCAAGTTCACAACGCTGCACATGTTGGGCATTGGATTCGTATAGAGTATGGCTCATAATCGCTTTCTTCTGTTATATAAATTGATAATGGATGTTATTCTTTAATGATTAAGGAATAAAAAATCACCATTATACAGTCTAAATTTACTGTCGTTGGCTTAAATAGGTTTCTAATGTCAGTGACGAATGTAGAGCATAAAAAAGCCTTGATTATTTTCATAACCAAGGCTCTTAGATAGAACAGTTTAAAGATTAAAAAATCTTTAAGGGTAAAAAGGCTTACATCATGCCGCCCATACCTCCCATTCCACCCATGTCTGGCATACCGCCACCACCAGCAGGTGCATCACTAGAAGCAGAATCTGCAATCATGACTTCAGTTGTAATCATCAAACCTGCAACCGAGGCTGCATTTTGTAATGCAGAACGTGTGACTTTCGCAGGATCTAAGATTCCCATTTCAATCATATCGCCATATTCGCCTGTTGCGGCGTTGTAACCAAAGTTACCTTTACCTTTTGCAACTTCGTTAAGCACAACCGATGATTCATCACCAGCATTTGCAACAATTTGACGTAAAGGCTCTTCCATTGCACGACGTAAAATACCAACGCCGACCGTTTGGTCATGGTTAATCCCTTCCAAATCAGCAATCGCAGTAATCGCACGAACTAATGCTGTACCACCGCCTGCAACAACGCCTTCTTCAACCGCTGCACGGGTTGAATGAAGTGCATCTTCAACACGGGCTTTTTTCTCTTTCATTTCAACTTCAGTCGCTGCGCCCACTTTGATAACCGCAACACCGCCAGCCAATTTAGCTAAACGTTCTTGCAATTTCTCTTTATCATAATCTGAAGAGGCTTCTTCTGCTTGTATGCGAATTTGAGCAACACGTCCTGTGATGTCCGCTTCTGCACCAGCACCATCAATAATAATGGTATTGTCTTTAGTGATTTGAACTTTTTTCGCTGTTCCTAATTGCTCTAACTCTGCTTTCTCTAAAGATAAGCCGACTTCTTCAGCAATAACGGTAGCGCCTGTTAAAATTGCAATATCTTCTAACATTGCTTTACGACGATCACCAAAACCAGGTGCTTTAACCGCCGCTACTTTAACAATACCTCGCATATTATTAACCACTAAGGTTGCTAAGGCTTCGCCTTCAACATCTTCTGCGATGATTAATAAAGGACGACCTGCTTTAGCAACGTTCTCTAAAATAGGTAGTAAATCACGAATGTTAGAGATTTTTTTGTCGAAAACCAAAATAAATGGACTTTCTAATTCAACACTCATGTTATCTTGATTGTTAATGAAATAAGGCGATAAATAACCTCTATCAAACTGCATTCCTTCAACAACATCTAATTCATTGTCTAAACCAGACCCTTCTTCAACGGTAATAACACCTTCTTTACCGACTTTTTCCATTGCTTCAGCGATAATCTCACCGACTGAAGTGTCAGAGTTAGCAGAAATTGTGCCGACTTGAGCAATTGCTTTATTATCAGTACAAGGGGTTGCACTATCAACAATCGCTTTTACAGCGGTAGTAACCGCTAAATCAATGCCGCGTTTTAAATCCATAGGATTCATGCCTGCTGCAACAGATTTCAAACCTTCATTAACAATAGACTGTGCTAAAACAGTTGCTGTTGTTGTGCCATCGCCTGCGACATCAGAAGTTTGTGATGCCACTTCTTTAACCATTTGCGCGCCCATATTCTCGAATTTATTTTCTAATTCGATTTCTTTAGCGACTGAAACTCCATCTTTAGTAATCGTAGGTGCGCCAAAACTTTTATCTAAAACTGCATTACGACCTTTAGGGCCTAATGTTACTTTTACTGCGTCTGCTAAAATATTGACACCACGCGCCATTAAACTGCGTGCATCATCGCCAAATTTTACGTCTTTTGCTGCCATGTTATTTCTATTCCTATTTTTTATAAATGATAAATTATTAGTTGAAATTAGGGATTAACCTAAAATACCCATGATGTCTTCTTCACGCATAACGATGAACTCATCACCGTCAACTTTGACTTCGTTACCTGAGTATTGACCAAATAATACTTTATCACCTACTTTAACTTCTAAGGCTCGAATATCGCCATTATCAAGTTGTTTACCATTGCCAACGGCTAAAACTTCGCCTTCACTAGGTTTTTCAGTTGCAGAACCTGGTAAAACTATGCCACCAGCACTAGTTGTTTCTTCTTCAACACGTTTGACGATCACTCGGTCATGTAACGGACGTATTTTCATTAATGTCTCCAAAATGAGTAAAAAATTTAAAGTTGTTAGCACTCGTAAGTGATGAGCGCCAATGATAATCTGCTTATTTTCTCTGTCAAGTTATTTGTTTCAAATTGTTAAGTGTTTTATGATAACAACGCTTTTTAGCCAATTCAAATTAATACCATTATAAGTTATGAATAACAATCAACTCTTACGTTACAGCCGCCAAATTATGTTGCCTCAAGTCGATATTGAAGGACAACAAAAATTGCTTAATGCCAAAGTATTAATTATTGGTGCAGGAGGACTAGGTTCGCCTGCTGCATTATATTTAACGGCTGCTGGTATAGGTGATCTCACCATTTATGATGATGATGTCGTTGATTTATCTAATTTACAAAGACAGATTACACATTACACAGCCGATATAGGGACGGATAAAGTTATTTCAACTAAAAATACTTTAAATTTATTAAATCCAGATATACAAGTAAGTGCTATAAAAAAGCATTTAGAGGGAGAATCATTAACCTCTGAGGTGAAAACTGCCGATATAGTTTTAGATTGTTCAGATAATTTTAAGACACGATTTGAGATTAATAAAGCTTGTGTTGAACAAAAAACTCCTTTAGTTTCAGGAGCTGCCATTCGTTTTGAAGGGCAAATAACTGTTTTTTTAAATAACCAAGTAGATAGCCCTTGTTATCATTGTCTTTATCAACCCGATGGCGAGGAATTACAAAACTGTGCAACGCAAGGGGTTATTGCACCGATTACAGGTATTGTCGGCAGTATTCAAGCATTGGAAGCAATGAAAATAATTATGGAGATTGGTGAGATTTTAAATGGACGATTATTGTTATTAGATGGCTTAACGATGGAATGGCAAACAATGCGTTTAAGAAAAAACCCCGCGTGTCCTTGCTGTAGGCTTAATTAACGGATTAGATTGTGAATATTAACAGTAAGGATAAAGCCTATGAAATTGATAATCTTCATTATTATTATGATAAAAACTTTAGTTTGTCTTTATCTAAACTCATTATTCCTGCACAAAAAATTACCATTTTAATGGGTGAAAATGGGAGTGGTAAAAGTACCCTATTAAATTTATTAGCATTATTAGAGTCACCAAAAAGAGGAACAGTAAAATTTTTTAATGAGATGGTTAGTTTAAATAAACAAACTAGTTTACGAAGACAAATTAGCTTTTTACCACAAAAACCTTATATGTTTAGAGGGTCGGTGATAGATAATTTAAACTTAGTATTAAAAATTCATCAAATTCCAAAAAATCAACGTCAGCATAAAATTATTACGCTTTTAGAGCAATTGGAGATTACAAAATTGTACGGACAATGTGCTAAGACTTTATCAGGTGGAGAATTGCAAAAAGTTGCACTGGCAAGGGCTTTAATCACTAAACCTAGTGTTTTATTAATGGATGAGCCGTTTAGTTATTTAGATCAGGCAAGTACTCAATTATTAGAGAAGTTCATTTTAAATTATGTGATTGAAAAAAAAAGTACTTTAGTTTTTAGCACCCATAATCGTTTACAAGGACTAGAGATTGCAGATTATGTGGTTTCATTAATGAAAGGAAAACAAATTGAATCGCCATTGTGGAAATAGTTAGTTCTGTTCAATTCCATGTTTTTTTAAAATTGCGGAATAGCTCCCGTCCGCTTGCATGGTTTTAATCTCGGCATCAAAATCAGCCTGAACTTTTTGGTAATTTTGTAATTTTTTAGAAAAAACAACATAAATTTCATCGGTTTTAAAAGAAGGTGATAGAGCTACTATTTCATCTATTCGTTCAGGAAACTCTGTTTTTAAATAAAATAATACCGATTCTTTTGTTTCTATAAAAATATCAATTCGTTTGCTTAACAGTTTTTTAATATTTTGTTGAATGGTTGCGACTGGCTGTATATCAAAGCATTTAATAGCGTTAAATGCTTCTATATAAGGCGAACCCGAAAAAACGCCTAATTTTGCTGGACAAAGATCTTCTACTTTTTTATATTTAAACTGATGATTTTTATGGGCAAAAAATTGTCCAGATGTTTTCCATGAATAATTGGGATAAGAAAAATAAATGACACGTTCTTTGGTATAGCTTGCGCCAATTAACGCATCGGCTTTGCCTATTTGAGTTAATTTTAACGCTCTTTTCCACGGTAAAAACTCAAGCGTAGTTTGATAGCCTGCTCTCGCTAATGCAGTAGTTACAATTTCAGATAAAAAACCACCAGATGGTAATTGTTCACTATTATAAGGCGACCATTCTGCGGTCAATATTGTGATCTGTTGTTTTTCTGCAAAAACAGGCACAGAAAATATTAGTCCCAGAAAAATACTTAAAAAAATAAAATAAAATTTACGAAGGTTTAGATTTTTCGACATTAGTTTTCTACACTTATTTCTTTCACTTGATTACGTCCATTTTTTTTGGTAACGTATAAGTTTTCATCGGCTAATTTATATAACATATCCATATTAGTTTTCACCTGAAAAAATAACCCCAAATTCTTCACCCACTAGTCTCAACGCTATATCACTTCCACGTTTACAATTTAATTTTAATAGCTTACTGATTGTCGCTAAAACGCTATCTCTTTTTTGATGACCATAATGGTCATTATATTGCTTAAAGTGATCGACATCTACCATTATAAATGAAATCGTTTGCTGGTCACGAATAGCTCGTTTAATTTCTTTAGGGAATATTTGATTAAAATAACGACGATTATAAAGTGTGGTTAATTCATCGGTAATCGCCTTTTTTTCAATGAGGCGCACATATTTTTCTAAATTTTTATTGACATGATCTAAATTGATGATTACTTTTTTTCAATTCTTGGGTTCGGGTATCAATTTTTTCTTCTAAGGTTTTATTCATCGCATCTAACTTTTCTTTGCCCTCAATAATTCTACTCAACATGTTATTAAATAAATATTCAAGTCTTGATAACTCATAAGTCTCAAAGGTATCTAAAGACAAGAAACTGTCTTCTTGCTTATCAATAGTAACCTTTTCTAGTGCGTGACAAAAAAGATCTAATTGCTTAGTTAGAAACTGATTAAAAGCCCATAAAAATAAAACCCATAAAGAGGGATTCCAAATAATCTTTTAATAAATTTTATGATTTTTATCTATCATGTCACTTTTTTTTATTTCTATCAATGTATTATTTAAGGTATTAATTTTCCTAGCTTAGAATGTCTATTTATGGAAAAAAATAAAGAAAATAAAGGGTCAAGTCTTGCATTTTGCACTTGAAAATTTAGTTTATACAGAAAATAAAGGGTCAAGTCTTGCATTTTGCACTTGAAAATTTAGTTTATACTGAATTATAAAGTGTCTGACTCCTTATTTTGCAAAATGC
>DAOUSN010000018.1 GCA_030627205.1 Methylococcaceae bacterium | reverse complement strand
CGAAATTAATAAATTTGGTTCACAAGCTGAACACTGGTGGGATCTTCAAGGTGAATTTAAAACTTTGCATGATATTAATCCGCTGCGATTACAATTTATTAAAGACTATGCAGAACTTGATGGCAGGCAAATTGTCGATGTTGGTTGTGGAGGTGGTATTTTAACCGAAGGACTGGTTAAAAATGGTGCAATTGCATTAGGCATTGATTTAAGCGAAGATTTAATTGATATTGCTGATTTACACGGTTTGGAATCAGGGATTAGTGCAAAATATCAAAAAATTAGCGTAGAATCTTTAGCAGAAAGTCACTCAGGAATGTTTGACCATGTAACTTGTATGGAAATGTTAGAACATGTCCCTGATCCTGACTCAATTATTGCTGCTTGTGTAAAATTAATTAAAGCGGATGGCATGGTGTTTTTTTCAACTCTAAATCGTCAACCTAAAGCCTATTTACTTGCCATTGTTGCTGCTGAATATTTATTGAAAATGTTACCTAAAGGGACACATACTTATAAAAGCTTTATCAAACCTTCTGAATTAAGCCAATTAGCTCGTGCTGCTGGTTTAGAATTACAAGGAATGGTTGGGATTGAATATAACCCAATAACCAAAAAATTCTATTTGGGTAAAGATATTGATGTAAATTATATTGCCGCTTTTAAACGTACTCAATAAATCATGTTTAGATTAAATTGTGTGTTGTTTGATTTAGATGGAACATTAGTGGATACCGCACCTGATTTAATTACGTGTTTAAACAGTGCGTTAACCTATCACGGATTTAATATAATCGAAGTAAATAAAGTCAAACCTTATATATCTTATGGTGCGGTTATGATGATTGAAAAATCAAAAATAACAGCAGATAAAGGAATTCAAGCTCAGATTTTAGAAACCATGTTAACTCATTATCAAAATAATATTGTTCAGTATGGTGGACTTTTTGAAGGCATCGAAGAAGTTTTGCAATTCATTGAAGATAAAGGACTTAAATGGGGTGTTGTTACCAATAAACATCAGCGTTTTACACAACCTTTAATGGAAGCGTTACAATTAACCAAACGGGCTGCGTGTATTATCAGCGGTGATACCACTAGGCATAGTAAGCCCCATCCAGAACCTATGTTAACCGCTTGTAAACAAGCTCAGGTTAAACCAGAGGAATGTGTTTATATAGGTGATGCAAAACATGATATTATTGCAGGAAAAATAGCTAAGATGAAAACATTAGCCGCAATATATGGTTATTTAACCGAGGATGATAAACCTGATGATTGGGGGGCTGATGAGTTAATTGAATCACCTTACCATCTTAAAGAATGGGTACAAACAGCATTATGTTATTAAACGATAAAGTCATTTTAGTGACAGGTGCGGGCGGAGGTTTAGGTGGAATAGCGGCATTAGCATTAGCCAAGCAAGGTGGGCATATTATTTTATTGGATAAAAGCATTCCTAAATTAGAAAAAATTTATGATGCTATTGTTGCTCGAGGTTTAAATGAACCAATTTTATATCCATTTGACTTAGCAGGTGCAAGTGAAGTTCAGTATGAAGAATTAGCAACAACTATTGCCAATAAATATGGCGCATTACAGGGACTATTGCATTCTGCGGTAGAATTCAGCTCGTTTTCACCAATAGCGACTCATAGAACTAAAGAATGGGGCGACTCTTTAAATGTTAATTTAACTGCAGCTTTTTTATTAACCAGAGTTTTATTACCTGTATTAGAAAAAAGTAATCATGCCTCAATTGTTTTTACCTCTGACTCTACAGCACAGAAGATGAATGCCTATGCAGGTGCTTATGGGGTCTCCAAAGTAGCATTAGAAGCCCTAGCTCAAATTTTGGCAAAAGAACTAGAGAGTTCGGGAAAAATTAGAGTAAATACCTTAATTCCAGGTGTTATTGATTCCCCATTACGACAAAAATCCTATCCTGCCGAAAATAAAACCAAATTACCAAGAATGGATTCTCTAAACGAAATCTATACCTATTTATTTAGCGATAAAAGTATTGGGGTGACAGCTCAAATCTTAAACGCACAAACATATTCTTAAGATTAAATCCTATGTCAACAGAAAGAGAAGTTATTATTTTAAGCCGTGACGTTAATGTTGTTATGATTCCTGATGGTAATCATAGTGTATTAAGTAAAGGTAAAGAAGTCACTATTCATCAATCCTTAGGTAGTAATTACACGGTGATTACCGAACATGGTCACATGGTACGTATTGCAGGCGTTGATGCCGATGCTTTAGGAAAAGATGTTCATCAACTGCATACCTTAGTATCAGCAACAGACGCTAAATCTGTTGAAAAAAATTGTTGGGAAGTAATGAAAACTGTTTATGACCCTGAAATTCCTGTTAACATTGTCGATTTAGGGTTAATTTATCATTGTAATGTTAGTCCTGCGACCAATGAAGATAATCTAAATGATGTTCATATTATGATGACATTAACTGCACCAGGTTGTGGTATGGGACCTGTATTACAAGGGGATATTGAAAAATCCATTCGGGCTTTAGTCGGTGTTGCTTCAGTGAATATTGAATTAGTTTTAGACCCTGCTTGGTCACGAGAAATGATGACAGAAGCAGCTCAAGTTCAACTGGGATTATTTTAGGGATTAAATTTATTTCATCTACGTTCATTATTAAGGTATATTATTTATTGCCAATTACCTTAAAATTAATATTTTGAACTTTTTTGAGAACTAAAAAATGAGTGATTTTCCAAATAACTTAAACTATGCCACTTCACACGAATGGGCAAAACTTGAAGATGATGATACCCTTATTCGCGTAGGCATTAGTGATTTTGCACAATCTCAATTAGGGGATTTGGTTTTTATTGATTTTCCAGAAGTTGGCAAATACGTTAAAGCTGGTGAACAATGTGCAGTAGTAGAATCAGTAAAAACCGCATCGGATTTATTTGCCCCTGTTTCTGGTATTATTATTGAGGTTAATCATCAACTTTCAGATGAACCTGAGTTAATTAACGATGCCCCTTATGAAAGTTGGTTATTTAGTATTAAAGCAGATAATATTGAAGAATTAAGCGCGCTTATGAATGCTGATGCTTATCAAAAATTAACTGAAGCAGATTAATTTTATGGCAAATAAAAATGCGATAGGTTTAAAAAGAATTATTAATGCCTATTATTTTTCTATTGCAGGTTTTAAAGCAACATGGAAACATGAGTCTGCATTTAGACAAGAAATTTTATTATTAATCATTGCAATCCCCTGTGCATTGTCTCTAGCTAATAATATTATTGAAATACTATTACTCATCGGCTGTATTGTGCTAATTTTAGTGGTTGAATTATTTAATTCAGCTATTGAAGCCGTGGTTGATAGAATAGGTTTTGAAGATCATGAATTATCTGGACGAGCAAAAGATATAGGATCAGCAGCAGTCATGTTATCAATTATCTGGGCAGTAATAACCTGGATATTTATATTAATTTAACAAGGAATAAAATGAATATATTAATTTGTGGTTCAATGGCTTATGACACTATTATGGTGTTTCATGATAAATTTAAAAATCATATTCTACCTGATAAAGTACACATGCTAAATGTTTCTTTTTTAGTCCCTGCTATACGCAAAGAATATGGAGGATGTGCAGGAAATATTGCTTATAATTTAAAATTATTAGGTGAAGACGCTTTGATTATGGCGACCGTAGGTCATGATTTTGAACCCTATTCACAATGGCTGTGTTTATGTGATTTATCGCCAAAATATCTAAAAATAATTGATGATAGCTATACGGGACAAGCTTACATTACTACTGATGAAGATGATAATCAGATTACTGCGTTTCACCCTGGAGCAATGAATTTATCGCATTTAAACTCAGTTCCAACTGATGCGGGGATTAGTTTAGGTATTGTATCTCCTGACGGTAGAGAGGGGATGATACAACATGCGAAAGAATTTGCAGAAGCTGAGATTGAATTTATTTTTGATCCAGGTCAAGGAATGCCTATGTTTAATGGTGAAGAATTACTAAATTTTATGCAGCAGGCAACGTGGGCAATTTTTAATGATTATGAATCTGAACTTATGCAAAAACAAACAGGGTTATCATTAGCAGAATTATCTAAAAAAGTTAAAGCTTTAATTGTGACCCGTGGTGCAGAAGGCTCACAAATTTATATTCAAAATGAAATGATAGAAATTCCAGTAGCAAGCCCTAAAGTTGTAAATGATCCAACAGGATGTGGTGATGCTTATCGAGCAGGGATTATATTTGGCATTACTAATGGTTATGATTGGCAAGAAACAGGACGTATTGCTTCATTAATGGGTGCAATAAAAATAGAACATCATGGTACTCAAAATCATAATGTTACCCTATTGGCATTTAAAACCCGTTATCAAGAAAATTTTGGTTCACGATTTTGAGTTTAAAAAATACTGAAAAATTGTTAAGAATCATGTCTAGGTTACGTGACGTGGAAACAGGTTGTGCATGGGATTTAAAGCAAGATTTCATAAGCTTAATTCCTTGCACGATTGAAGAAGCCTATGAAGTTGCCGATGCGGCAGAACGTAATGATATGGATGATTTATGTTCTGAATTGGGTGATTTATTATTACAAGTAGTTTTTTATTCGCAAATGGCAACTGAAAAGGGTCTATTTGATTTTGAACAAGTAGCTGGCAGTATTTGTGAAAAATTAATTGTTCGGCATCCACATATTTTTGCGGATGCAATATTTAAAAATGATGAGGAGCGTAAACAAGCTTGGGAAAATTCTAAGGAACTTGAAAGAGCAAAAAAACACGCTGTAACTAGTACGACAAGTGTTTTAGATGGCATTGCTAATAATCTTCCTGCCTTAATTAAGTGTGAAAAATTACAAGATAGAGCCGCGCATCATGGTTTTGATTGGCAACAAACAGAACCTGTTTTTGATAAAGTTTTAGAAGAGCTGAATGAAATTAAAGAAGCATGGCATAGCGGTAATCAAGCCCATATTCAAGAAGAAGTCGGGGATTTATTATTAGTTGCGGTTAATCTTGCTCGGCATTTAAAGGTCAACCCTGAAGTAGCATTAAAAGAAAGTAATCAAAAATTTAGCCGGCGTTTTAAGTATATAGAACAGCAAGTAAAACAATCAGGGCGAACATTACGTGATTGTAAATTGGATGAATTAGATTGCTATTGGGATCAAGCTAAACAGAACGAGGGTATCACTAAATTTTAACATTAAATTCGGCTATCGCTTGTATCTAGAAATTATTAAATATTTAATAAATAAGAGGAGCTTTCATTTTGGTTAAACCATGAATGAATTACAGATTTTTTTATATGTTTAATTAATTTTTTTGTATGAATAGTACGAGCTTTAGCATTAATATGGTAATAACTATTGAGCATAAATTTCTGTGAAAACTTATTTTCATAAGGATCACCGACAATAATTAAACCATTATCTTTCATAGTTTTTTTAATTAAATTAACAAATCTTTTTAATTCGGCTACTCGTTTGTCACTATAACAATTATCACCGACTACTACAGGCCAAGTAAAGAAAATATGGAGTCCTTTTTTTTGTAGTTGTTGAATAAGTTTAATGTTTTCCTTAAAAATAATTGACAAGGTAAAATTATTTTTTAATGCATTTCCTAAAACATATTCATCACATGGTGTAACTTTACTTGCTTTTTCAAATTCCAATACAAAATTTTCTTGTATAAAATCACCACGTTCTTTATTATTAAATTTTATATGATATTCATTTAAATTAGATGAATTATTTTTAATTGATTTTCGATAATGATTAAGATCAGTTATAAAAATTGAAAAGGGAGTACTCCAGACCTGTTTTATATCTTGAAGCGGAGATTTTTGGTGATAATAATTTAAATTTCCTAATAAATTATTTAGAAAAACATCTGGGATTTTATCATAGCTATAAAATTGCCATTCAAGTGGTAACATAATTATATCACCTTGATGTGAATATTTTTCTATTCTTAAAAGCTTGTTTTTTAAAGGGTAACCTGCGTTGTCCGCTAAATTTATAGTTAGAATATTTAATTCTTTCTCTAATAAATTACTATCAATACCAAAAAATGAGTTTGAACCACTATCAATAATAAGCCGTTGACCTTGAGTATGTTGCAGTAAGAATTGTTTATAAGAATGGCTAACTAAAATTTCTCTAGTTGCTAATAAGTAATAACTAAGGGTATATATAATTATCAGGCTTATTAATGAACCCCCTATCATTAATAAAAAAGATTTTGATTTTTTTACTTGAGACACAAATAATCCTAGAAATTAAAATATAAGAAAGGGGAATCTTCAGTTTCAATTGACATTAAATAAGAAATTAAAATCGTTGTCGCAATAAAAATAGCTTGGTAACTTTTAAACTCTTTTTTAGCAGTTATTTCATAGCTATTATTACAATAAAGACAAAGAATAAAACCAATTAAAATCGCGTACATGACATTTGTACCATCACCTATGTGTTCAGTCACTTTACCAAAAGAAACATTTTCAAAACTTGATAAAAAAGATAAGAGTTTTTCCCGTCTATCAGTAATTACAATTCCAGAAATTCCAAACATTCCTTCAATAACTTTATTCGCATCACTCCATTCTTTTGCTCTAAAAAAAACCCATGATAGGTTAATAAAATTAAAAGTAATAATCCATGCAATAATCTTGGGTAATTTATAATCAAAATTAGACCATAGTCTATGAATGATTAATGCAAACCCATGTAAAAATCCCCAAAAAATAAATGTCCAACCTGCACCATGCCAAATTCCACCAAGAATAAAAGTTATTAAAACATTAGTATAGGTTCTAAATGCTCCTTTACGGTTTCCTCCTAATGGAATATAGATATAATCACGTAAAAACCGTGATAAGGTAATATGCCATCGCCGCCAAAAATCTTGAATATCTAAGGCTTTATAAGGTGAATTAAAGTTAATTGGTAATTTAATATTAAATAATAACGCTGCTCCAATTGCCATATCGGTATAACCACTGAAATCAAAATATAATTGAAAGCTATAAGAAAGTGAAGTTGCCCAAGCTTCAAAAAAATTAAGTGTTGGTGCATCGTCAAAGCCTAGTGTTGCCCAATCGGCAAAGGTATCAGCAATGATTACTTTTTTAAATAAACCGATGGAAAAAATAAATAACCCTGTCGCAATATTTTTATAGTTTTTAACTAAATTCCATTTTGAGGCAAATTGTGGCATCATCTCAGCATGATGAACAATAGGTCCTGCAATAAGTTGAGGAAAAAAAGTAACAAAGAGAGCATAATTTAAAAAATCATACTCAGAGGTTTCACCACGATAAGAATCAACTAAATAAGCAATTTGTTGAAAGGTAAAAAATGAAATAGCTAGAGGTAATAATAAATTTAATAAGGGTACTGAACCATCAAAGGAGCTATTAAAGTTTTGTATTAAAAAATCATAATATTTAAAATACCCTAATAAACTAAGGTTAGCAATGATTCCAATAATTAATAAGGATTTTTTGGGAAGTTGAATTTGTTTTATTTTTTCATTTAAAGAACTACCAATCACATAATTAAAAAGCATTGATGATAAAATTAGTGGTAAATAATTAATTTCCCACCAACTATAAAAAAATAAAGAAGAAAAAACTAAAAAAGCTTTTGCGGCAATGATAAATCTTTTATTAAGAAAGTAAAAATAGATAAAAAAAGAAAGTGGTAAAAATATAAATAAAAATTCAGAGCTGTTAAAAATCATTTAATGACCATTAAATTACACAAGTTATCTAAAAAAATGTTAGCTATTTTGATACCTATATTAGTAGTTATTGTAGTTTTTTGATGCTACTTCTTTCTGAATCGCTATCCAAGCAGCATCGACATGATGAGCCTCTACATGGGTTTGTGCAATCACCAAGCGTAGATATATTTTATTGCTCAATTCGGTATGTGTTAAATATAACTCACCTGATTTATTGATATTTTCAAGTAATTGCTTATTGCATTGATTAAGTAGTTTAAGATCAGTAATATTTGCATTAATATAACGAAAACAAATAATATTAAATGAAATCGGCTCTAAAATTTCAAAATGTTTATGATCTTTTATTTTTAACGCTAAATTATTAGCTAACTCAATGTGATGACGAATCATGGTTTTTAATTGTTCAACGCCATAATAACGAATTACAAACCATAGCTTTAATGCACGAAAACGTCGTCCTAAATCAATTCCCCAGTCACGGTAGTTATTAACTTTATCATCTTCTTTGGTGCGTAAATATTCAGGAAGAACAGAAAAAGTTTTGGTTAATGCGTTAATGTCTTTAACAAAAAAAGCTGAACAATCAAAGTTAGTAAACATCCATTTGTGTGGATTAAATACAAAGCTATCAACGTATTCAATACCTTTGAGAAGATGTTTATATTCAGCTAAAAAAAGAGCCGTACCAGCATAAGCAGCATCAACATGTAACCAAATCCCGTATTTTCTGGTGAGTTTAGTAATCTCCCATAATGGGTCTACTGCTCCTGAGCTAGTGCTTCCTAATACAGCAATGATACATAATGGTTGTAATCCTGCTTCAATATCCACTTGAATTTGTAATTGTAATTTATTTACATCCAGTTGATAATTTTCATCCGTCTGAATAAATCTAAGATTAGCATCGCCAATTCCTGCGATTCTCACCGCTTTTAATGCTGATGAATGGGTTTGAGTAGAGCAATAGACTATTAGAGGATTGTTATTTTGAGATAAACCCTTTTGATTGCTATTAAAATCAGTATATTTTTCTCTAGCCGTCAGTAAGGCACACAGTGTTGCAATAGACGCTCCTCCTTGAATAACTCCTTTAAATGTAGCGGGCAATCCAACCATTTTTGCTAGCCATTGCATCACTCTCTCTTCCAGTTCAGCCGCCGCTGGAGATGTTTGCCAACTCATACATTGCGCGCCTAATGTAGCTGTTAGCATTTCGGCTAAAAGCGAAGGAGTACTGCTATTTGATGGAAAATAAGCAAAAAATTTAGGGTGTTGCCAATGGGTGATACCAGGCATAATAATATGCTTAAAATCGGCAAATATTACCTCTATTGAGGTCGGTGTTTGTGGTGGTGAGGTTTCAATTTGATTCAATATCTGACCTACATTAACTTGAGATTTTACAGGTAAGTCATTTATGTTTTCTAAGTAATCTGCCATCCAATCAACAAAAATATGGGCATTTTTTCTAAAGTCTTCTGTCATGATTATTTTTCTATGGTTATTATTTAGATATAGATAGAGTGACTTTTTAAACGTGATTTTATAATATAAATCATAGCATATAATTATTTTAATATTTAAGGAAAGTCGTAAAAGTGATGATGTTAAAATTCATATTATTTTGGGAGTGGTTTTTTTTGAGTGGCGAAAAAAAATATATCGTCAAATACGCTTTTCCATTAGCTATTATTGGTAAGTTACTTTAAATTATGGGATTATTATCCTTTAAATCCTGATGATTTAAGCTGTTATTAAAATACTTACTTAAACATAACATTATTTTTTATTGTTAAAATTATCATGGTTAATTTTTTAAGCGTATAATTATCTATTTTAGCACCTCCATCTCCTAAAATAATGACCACAGTTAATACCAATAAACTTTCTAGTGCGCGTTTTGCACAGGCTACTGATGCTTTTGTTGAATTTTTTACTGCCTCTGTCGATTTTGACCAACGTTTGGCTTTTCAAGATATTCAAGGCTCGTTAGCTCATGCAAAAATGTTAACTAGCATTGATATTTTAACTAAAAATGAATATAACGATATTGTTAATGGTTTGAGTAAAATTCAGCTTGAAATTAAAGCAGGGGAATTTAATTGGTCGGTTAAACAAGAAGATGTTCACATGAATATTGAAGCACGATTAACGGATTTAATTGGAGTTGCAGGAAAGAAATTACATACAGGTCGTTCTCGTAATGACCAAGTTGCAACCGATATTCGTTTATATTTACGCCAAGAAATCGGTGTTATTAATCAGCAATTAAAACGCTTACAAACTGCATTATTAAATTTAGCTGAAAAAGAAGCCGCGACTATTATGCCAGGGTTTACCCATTTACAAGTAGCCCAACCTATTACTTTTGGTCATCATCTGATGGCGTGGTTTGAAATGTTATCCCGTGATAAAGAGCGTCTTAGTGATTGTTTAAAACGGATTAATGTTATGCCTTTAGGGGCGGCGGCTTTGGCGGGAACATCTTATCCGATTAATCGTCAAATGACCGCTGAGTTATTAGGCTTTAGCCGTCCTTCTAATAATTCTTTAGACTCAGTTAGTGATCGTGACTTTGCGATTGAATTTACCGCAGCCGCTAGTTTAATTATGTTACATTTATCACGGTTCTCAGAAGAATTAATTTTATGGACAAGCGCGCAATTTGATTTTATTGACATGCCTGATGCTTTTTGTACGGGTTCGTCTATTATGCCTCAAAAGAAAAACCCTGATGTTCCTGAATTAGTCCGTGGAAAATCAGGACGAGTGACTGGAAATTTAATGTCCTTATTAATGTTAATGAAAAGTCAGCCATTAGCTTATAATAAAGATAACCAAGAAGATAAAGAACCGTTATTTGATACCGTTGATACCGTGGTTAATTGTTTACGTGCTTTTGCCGATATGATGCCACATATTAAAGCTAAAAAAGATAATATGTATAAAGCCGCTAAACAAGGTTTTGCAACCGCAACCGATTTAGCTGATTATTTGGTACGTAAAGGCATCGCTTTTCGAGATGCTCATGAAGTTGTTGGCTTGGCGGTATGTTTAGGTTTAGAAACCAAGCGTGATTTATCTGAGCTATCATTAACTGAATTGCAAAGCTTTTCTGCTGACATTAGTGACGATGTTTTTGATATTTTAAAACTTGAAGGGTCAGTGGCATCTAGGAAACATTTAGGAGGAACAGCACCTGATACCGTAAGATCTGCAATAAAAGTTGCACGAGAAAAATTATAAACAGGTTATAACCTGGGTAATATTGTCAGCAAATGACAAAGAATCGTATTAACTGGTTATATGAGGTTAATTAGTATCAATAAATTTTTTAAAAACTGTAGGTATAAAATGGCACTCATTGGTGGAAATGATAGCAAAAAATCAGCACATAAAGACGCAGGAGCAACAATTATCTCCAGTGGCACTAAAATAAAAGGCGATATTAGTATGATGTCTGCTCTACATATAGATGGTGAAATTGAAGGAACAATTAATTCAAATAATACCATAACCATCGGTACAAAAGGGCAAGTAAAAGGTGAAATTGTCTCTAAAAGTTTTGTTGTTAATGGTAGTTTTGATGGCTCTGTTGAAAGTGACACGGTAGAAATTCTTTCTAAAGGAAGAGTTAAAGGGACATTGATTTATAACGAGATTACCATTGAAAAAGGGGGGAGTTTTGAAGGTGACTCTAAACGTAAAAATATTACTGTTGAAAAAAATATAGTTGAACTGAGTAAAAGTAAACTAACAGGAAAAGCAAATCATCAAGTAGGTTGATGATTTAATTACTTGGCTGCAACCATATTAAATTAAATGGTATTTTTAGAGCTTATTGATTAACCTTATAATTTAATCAGTTGATCAATTGGCCAACGTGGTTTTGCAAAAATTTCTAATGATTGGTGTTGTCCTGCTAATAAACGTTGACAGCCAGCATAGGCAATCATTGCGCCATTATCAGTACAATATTCTAATCGTGGAAAATAAAGTTTTACCTTTTCTTTTATGGTCATTTCGTGTAGTTTAGTGCGAATTTGTTTATTGGCACTAACACCACCTGCAATAACTAATCTTTTTAAACCAGTTTGCTGTAATGCACGACGACATTTTATCGTAATAGTGTCAGCCGTTGCCGATTGAAAAGCATAAGCAATATCGGCTTTATCTTCTTCTGTTTTATCTGTTGAGTTTAAAGTATTCATTGTAAATGTTTTCAAACCACTGAAACTAAAATCTAACCCAGGTCTATTAGTCATTGGTAACGGAAATTTAAATCGTGGTTTACCAAATTCTGCTAAGGCAGAAACTTTAGGACCTCCAGGATAGCCTAAACCTAACATTTTAGCTGTTTTATCAAAGGCTTCTCCAGCTGCATCATCTAAAGATTCACCTAAAATAATATAGTCTCCAATCGCTTTTACATGAATTAATAGTGTATGCCCACCTGAAACTAGCAAGGCGATAAAAGGAAATTCTGGTGGGTTATTTTCCAACATAGGAGCAAGTAAATGCCCCTCCAAATGATGCACAGCAATAGCTGGTACTTTCCAAGTCCAAGCTAAACTACGGGCAGTTGTTGCGCCTACTAACAACGCCCCCATCAATCCTGGGCCTGCTGTATAAGCGACACCACCAATATCAACTGAGCCTAAATCGGCTTTTTTTAAACAGCCTTTTATTAAGGGAACTAGGCGGCGAACATGGTCGCGCGAGGCTAATTCAGGGACAACACCACCATAGTCACTGTGCATTTTTACTTGACTATATAAAAGGTCGCTAATAATACCTTTTTCAGAGTGATAAATGGCAACACCAGTTTCATCACATGAAGTTTCAATACCTAAAACGTACATTATTTTACTTGTTTAAAAATTATAGTATAATTGAGGGTTTATTTTTATCGCTTTAAGGAATTCCCTTTAAGCAATCGCAAATATTAACACATTTAGGTCATTATAATGCCAGCAGTTAAAGTTAAAGAGAACGAACCTTTTGATATTGCCATTCGACGTTTTAAACGCGCCTGTGAAAAAGCAGGGGTTTTATCTGAAGTTCGTCGTCGTGAATTCTATGAAAAACCAACAGCGGAACGTAAACGCAAAGGAGCTGCGGCGATTAAACGCCATTTGAAAAAATTAGCCCGAGAACGTTATGCACTTAAAAACTTACGCCGTGGTCGTCCACAACTGTAATCAAAAGGCTTGAAGATGGAATTATTAACAAATCGTATCAAGGATGATATGAAAGCCTCAATGAAGGCAAAAAATAAAGCAAGATTAAGTGCTATTCGGATGATTTTAGCGGCGATTAAGCAAATTGAAGTTGACGAACGTATTGAATTAGATAATGAACGAGTTATTATTATTCTTGATAAAATGCTTAAACAACGTCGAGATTCAATCAAACAATTTCGTGATGCAAAGCGAGATGATTTAGCGGTTATTGAAGAAGCAGAAGTTTTAGTGATTCAAGATTTTTTACCGCAGGCGTTAACAGAAAAAGAAATTGATTCATTAATTAAAGAAGCAATTACAACGACAGCGGCTACTTCAATGAAAGATATGGGAAAGGTCATGGGGTTATTAAAACCTAAAATGCAAGGACGTGCCGATATGTCTATCGTAAGTAAGCAGATAAAAGCCGTATTAGTGGGTTAAATTCAAGTTTTTATTTTTAAATAGGCGGAGGGTTATGTCAGGTCTTATTCCACGTCACTTTATTGATGATATCTTGGTGCGAATTGATATTGTAGAATTAATTAATTCGCACATTCCTTTAAAAAAAACTGGAAGTAATTATACTGCTCTTTGTCCTTTTCATAACGAAAAATCTCCCAGTTTTACAGTTAATTGTAAAAAACAATTTTTTCATTGCTTTGGTTGTGGGGTTGGAGGGAATGCGATTAGCTTTTTAATGGATTATTTGCACTTAGAATTTGTTGAAGCTATTGAAGAATTAGCCGCTTTTGTTGGCGTTGATGTCCTACGTGAACCAAGTAATTCTAGTTATATTCCATCAGTAAAACCAGATAATTTAAAAGCGTTATATGAACTATTAGAGATGGTTGCAAGGTTTTATGCCAAGCAATTAAAATCCAATACAGAGGCTCAAAAAGCTATTGAATATTTAAAATTACGTGGTTTAACTGGATATGTTGCGCGAGATTTTTTATTGGGATATGCCGCTGATTCTTGGAATGAATTAAGTAAAGTTTTTGATAAAAAACTACTACTTGAAGCTGGGTTATTAACTCAAAAAGACGGGCGTAGTTATGACCGTTTTCGTGGTCGATTAATGTTTCCTATTCGAGATAAACGCGGAAGAATATTAGCATTTGGTGCGCGAGTTTTAGACGATTCTTTACCCAAATATTTAAATTCACCTGAAACCATTGTTTTTTCTAAAGGCAATGAAGTTTACGGCTTATATGAATTATTACAAAAAAACTCCAAGCCAGAACGAATTTTAATTGTCGAAGGTTATATGGATGTAATTGCTTTAGCGCAATTTGGAATTTATTATGCGGTAGCGACTTTAGGAACAGCAACTTCTAAAAAACTTTTAGAGGTATTATTTCGTTATTCTTCAGAACTAGTTTTGTGCTTTGATGGCGATAAAGCAGGAGAAAAAGCGGCATGGAGAGCCGTTGAAACAGCGATGCCTGTTCTAAAAGATGGTCGACAGATTAAAATTATGTTATTGCCTCAAGGCGAAGACCCTGATTCACTAATTCGTGAAGAAGGGCTTGAATTTTTTTTAAAACGCATTATCTCTACACAAGCGTTATCAAATTATTTTTTTGAATATTTAGCTAAATCTTTAGATTTAACTACAATGGAAGGTCGCTCATACTTAGTCACAATAGCAAAACCTCATTTACAACAGTTACCTGAAGGCATTTTTAAAAGAATGATGGAAGATCAGTTGCAAAAATTATCTGAATTATCAGAGCAACAACTCTTAGAATCACTGGAAAATTCTAAAAAATTAGCTACACTTAAAACTAATAAAGATAGACGCTCAAAAGGAGGTAATAAAATTGCTCGTTCTACTATTGCGTTATTATTACAAAACCCAAGATTAGCTGAGATTCTAGTAAAGAAAATACCTCATTGGGAAAAAATTGAATTTCCAGGTTTATCGGTGTTAAAAAATATTTTACGAACGGTTATACATTATAAACCTGCAAATATGGGGGTGTTAATTGAGTGTTATCGTGGGACTAATGAGGAAAAAATGATTAATAAACTTGCAGCTTATGAATTAGAACTAAGTACTACACCGAAGGATGTAATAGAAAAAATGTTTACAGATGGTATGAATAACCTTATCAAACAAGCAAAAAAATCACTTTTAAATGACTTACTTTTTAAAGAAAATAATAATAGCTTAAATAAAGAGGAAAAACAAACGTTAATAAAAATGCTTAAATAAAAACAATGGCTGAAATTTTTAATTAATTTTGTGTTATAATTTTCTGTTCAGTGAGGTTTAGCTGAATTTTTGTAGGTAAATAATGAATCAAGAACAGCAACAATCTCAACTTAAACAATTAATCGCCAAAGGTAAAACACAAGGTTATCTAACTTATACTGAAATTAACGATCATCTACCAGGTGATATTGTTGATCCCGAACAAATAGAAGATATCATTGCAATGATTAATGATATGGGGATTCAAGTTTATGAAGTTGCGCCTGATGCTGATTCAATAATCTCCTCTGATGCCGCTGTTACTTCAGATGATGATGATGCCGCTGCTGCTGAAGTTGCAGCCCTTGCATCTGTTGATAGTGAATTTGGAAGAACCACCGATCCTGTTCGCATGTATATGCGTGAAATGGGTTCAGTTGAACTCTTAACGCGCAATGAAGAACTTAAAATTGCAAAACGAATAGAAAAAGGTCAACAGCAAATTATAACAGCAATTTCTCGCTCTTTTAGAGCAGTTGAAAATTTTATTGAATCTTATGATAATCTTAAAAACGAAAATGCTGAATTAAAATTCACGGATTTAATGACAGGTTTAAGTGATTTAAAAGAACCAGAAAGTTTAACAGCTATACCGACTCCTAAAACCAAAGAAGATAACGAAGACGAAGAAGATAAAGGTATTGATTATGAAGAAATTGACCTTAAAGTTAATGATTTAAGAAAAACTTTGACGACAACAGTAGCTTGTATGGAAAAAAATGGTTATGCTCATGAAAAAACTGAAGTTGCTTTTTCTGCATTAGCTGATTGTTTTTTAGAATTTAAATGGTCGTTGCCATACCTTAAAAAAATGATTGCAACAGTGACTGAAAATGTAGTTCTAATTCGTAAAAAAGAAAAAATAATTATGGCTATTTTTATTGATTTAGGGAAAATGCCACGAAAAGAATTTATTCAATCATTTACTAATAATGAATCTAACCTAAAATGGTTAGCACCATATTTGAAGGATAGTAATTCTTATTTTCCTATTACCAAAGCAGATGAAAAACAAATTAAGAAAATTCAGTTAGAGTTACTTGCTGTTGAAAAGGAACAAGGTTTATCTGTTGCTGCCCAGAAAGACATCAATAAACGTATGTCAATCGGTGAAGCAAAATCAAGACGTGCAAAAAAAGATATGATTGAAGCTAATCTTAGGTTAGTTATTTCAATTGCTAAAAAATATACTAATCGTGGTTTGCAATTTTTAGATCTGATTCAAGAGGGTAATATTGGCTTAATGAAGGCAGTTGATAAATTTGAATACCGACGGGGTTATAAGTTTTCAACCTATGCAACATGGTGGATTAGACAAGCAATTACACGTTCAATTGCTGACCAAGCACGAACAATTCGTATTCCTGTTCACATGATAGAGACGATTAATAAATTAAATCGTGTTTCGCGGCAAATTTTACAAGAAATGGGACGTGAAGCAACACCAGAAGAATTAGCAGAACGAATGGAAATGCCAGAAGATAAGGTGCGTAAAGTCTTAAAAATTGCTAAAGAACCTATTTCAATGGAAACGCCTATTGGTGATGATGAAGATTCCCATTTAGGTGATTTTATAGAAGATGCAAAAGTATTATCACCTGTAGAATCCGCAACTGTTGCAGGATTACGTGAATCAACACAAAATATCTTAAGTGGATTAACCACACGAGAAGCAAAAGTATTAAGAATGCGTTTTGGTATTAATATGAATACTGACCATACCTTAGAAGAAGTTGGAAAACAATTTGATGTCACTCGTGAGCGAATTCGTCAAATTGAAGCAAAAGCACTTAGAAAACTAAGACACCCTTCACGTTCAGAGCGATTACGCTGTTTTCTTGAAGGGGAGTGATATTTTTTAAGTGAACATTTTAGGGCCCTTAGCTCAGTTGGTTAGAGCATCCGACTCATAATCGGCAGGTCGAAGGTTCAAGTCCTTCAGGGCCCACCATATTCAAGAGAGGTCGCATTAAGCGGCTTTTTTTGTATCTATCGTTTAAGCACAAAAGGAAACCCCCTAATGAGTAGTAACTATATTTTTACCTCTGAGTCTGTTTCAGAAGGTCATCCTGATAAAATGGCAGATCAAATTTCTGATGCTATTGTTGATGCTTTATTAGCTCAAGACCCTCAATCACGCATTGCTTGTGAAACTATGATTAAAACAGGCATGGTAATTTTAGCGGGAGAAATTACTACTAATGCGTGGGTTGATACTGAATCTTTAGTTAGAGGTGTTGTTAAAGATATTGGTTATAACGGTGAAGCAGGCTTTGACTGGGAAACGTGTGCGGTATTAAATGCAATTGGCAAACAATCAACAGATATTGCGATGGGTGTCAATGATAGTAACGATCATGAACAAGGTGCAGGCGATCAAGGTTTAATGTTTGGTTATGCGACTAATGAAATTGAAGAGGTGTTAATGCCTGCCCCAATTCATTTTTCTCATCGTCTAGTAGAGCGTCAAGCTGAGGTTCGCAAACAAGGTATTTTGTCATGGTTACGTCCTGATGCAAAAAGTCAAGTAACCTTTCGTTATGAAAATAATAAACCTGTTGCCGTTGATGCGGTAGTTTTATCAACACAACATTCACCTAATATTAGTCAAAAAGATATTCATGAAGCGGTAAGAGAAGTTATTATTGAGCCAGTATTAAAAGATTGGGTACATAAAGACACCAAATATCACATTAACCCAACAGGTAATTTTGTTATTGGTGGGCCAGTTGGTGATTGTGGATTAACAGGTCGTAAAATTATTGTTGATACTTATGGAGGAATGGCGCGTCATGGTGGTGGAGCTTTTTCAGGTAAAGACCCTTCAAAAGTTGATCGTTCAGCAGCGTATATGTGTCGTTACGTAGCAAAAAATATTGTGGCAGCAGGGATTGCCGAACGTTGTGAGATTCAGGTTTCTTACGCTATTGGTGTTGCAGAACCTACATCAGTAGCATTAGAAACCTTCGGGACTTGTAAAATTGATGAAGCTAAATTAGAGAAAATTGTTCGTGAGCATTTTGATTTACGTCCACGAGGATTAATTGCACAATTAGATTTATTAAAACCTATTTATCGAAAAACAGCTACTTATGGGCATTTTGGACGAACTGAAGAGTCTTTTAGTTGGGAAAAAACTGATAAAGCTGAATTATTAAAAGATGCCGCAGGCATTTAATTATATCACCTAGGAAATTTAGAATGAATAACCCAGATTATAAAGTCGCTAATATTTCTCTTGCAGAATGGGGGCGTAAAGAAATTAATATCGCTGAAACAGAAATGCCAGGTTTAATGGCATTACGTGAAGAATTCGGTGAGGCAAAACCATTAAAAAATGCCCGTATTGCTGGTTGTTTGCACATGACTATCCAAACAGCGGTATTAATTGAAACCTTAACTGTTTTAGGCGCAGAAGTGCGCTGGTCATCGTGTAACATTTTTTCAACCCAAGACCATGCCGCAGCGGCTATGGCTGTAGCAGGTATTCCTGTATTTGCATGGAAAGGCGAGACCGAAGCAGAAGCTGAATGGTGTATTGAACAAACTATCATTGGTACTAATAGCTGGCGACCTAATATGATTTTGGATGATGGTGGTGATTTAACGGTCATGATGCACGAAAAATTTCCAGAATTAATGGCAGATGTGAAAGGCTTATCAGAAGAAACCACCACAGGTGTATTACGTCTCTATGAAATGGTTAATAAAGGAACTTTGAAAGTTCCTGCATTTAACGTCAATGATTCGGTCACTAAGTCTAAATTCGATAACCTTTATGGTTGTAGAGAGTCTTTAGTTGATGGTATCAAACGCGCAACAGATGTAATGATTGCAGGAAAAATAGCCGTTGTTTGTGGTTATGGGGATGTAGGTAAAGGGTGTGCGCAATCGTTACGCGGTTTAGGCGCAACAGTTTTTATTACAGAAATTGATCCAATTTGTGCTTTACAAGCAGCAATGGAAGGTTTTCGTGTTATCACTATGGAAGAGGTAGCCCCTTTAGCAAATATTATTGTCACTGCAACCGGAAATTTTAATGTATTAACTCACGACCACATGAAAGCAATGCGTAACAATGCCATTGTCTGTAATATTGGTCATTTTGATTCAGAAATTGAAATCTCAGCTTTACGTCAGTATGAATGGGAAAATATTAAACCACAAGTTGACCATATCATTTTTCCTGATGGCAAACGCTTAATCTTATTAGCAGAAGGCCGTTTAGTTAATTTAGGTTGTGCAACAGGTCATCCTAGCTTTGTAATGTCTAACTCTTTCTGTAACCAAGTTTTAGCCCAAATTGAGTTATGGGAAAATACAGATCAATACGAAAATAAAGTTTATATTTTACCGAAAAAACTGGATGAGAAAGTCGCTCGTTCGCATTTAAAACAGTTAGGGGTTCAATTAACTGAATTAACTAAAGAGCAGGCAAATTATATTAATGTTCCTATTGAAGGGCCTTATAAACCTGAACATTATCGTTACTAATTGTTAATATTTTGAAAAGCACATCATGGATGATATGCTTTTATATTTTATACTGCCTATTCACGCCGCCAAGTTGTTGTATTTCCTGCTGCATCTTCAAGAATAATTCCTTGACTTTTTAAATCATCACGAATTTTATCAGCCATTGCCCAATCTTTATTTTGTTTGGCCTTAATTCGGTTTTTAATTAACGTCTCAATTTTTTCAATTGATAAAGTATAATTACTAGATCCACCGCCTTTTAAAAATTCGTCAGGATTATCTTGTAAAATTCCTAAAATAGACCCTAAGTAGCGTAATGTTGCTGCCAATAATTCAGCTTGCTCAATATTAGCCTTTACTTTATTTAATTCTTTGGCAAGATCAAATAAGACAGATACTGCAATAGAGGTATTAAAATCATCATTCATCGCTGTATCAAAACGTACTTTATAATCATTATCAATAGCAACATCACTCATTTTAATTCCACGTAAAGCCGTATAAAATCGAGTTAAAGCCGTTTGAGCATCATCTAATTGGGCATCTGAGTAATTTAAAGGGCTACGATAATGACTAGAAAGAATAAAAAAACGAATCACCTCAGGACGATATTGTTTTAAAACCTCACGTACCGTAAAAAAATTGCCTAATGATTTAGACATTTTTTCATCATCAACACGTACAAAGCCATTGTGCATCCAAAGATTAACAAATTTTTCACCTGTCGCCCCCTCTGATTGTGCAATTTCATTTTCATGGTGAGGAAATTGTAAATCCATCCCTCCCCCATGAATATCAAAATGATTACCTAGGCAACAAGTTGACATAGCTGAACATTCAATATGCCAGCCTGGGCGACCCTGTCCCCAAGGTGATTTCCATGAAGGCTCACCTGATTTTGACATTTTCCACAAAACAAAATCTAATGGATTATTTTTAGCTTCATCAACATTAACCCGTTCACCAGCTTGTAATTCATCTAGTTTTTTCCTAGACAATTGACCATAATTCTTAAATTTATTAACTGCATAAAAAACATCACCATTTGAACCAACATACGCAAACCCATTAATAATTAATTTTTCAATTAAAATAATAATATCGGCAATAGATTCGGTCGCTTTCGGTTCACTATCAGGCGGTAAAATTGCTAATGAACGTTCATCTTCATGCATCGCATCAATAAAACGTTGGGTTAACCCTGTAAATTCTTCCCCATTTTCCAGTGCGCGTTGAATAATTTTATCGTCAATATCAGTCACATTACGAACATAAGTTAACTCATAATCTAAATAGCGAAAATAACGTGCAACCGTATCAAAAACCACCATCACTCGTGCATGACCAATGTGACAATAATCATAAACTGTCATTCCACACACATACATTCCCACTTTGCCAGCAACTTTTGGGATAAAGGTTTCTTTTTTTCGAGTGAGAGTATTATATATTTTCAACATTTTAGGTACGATTAAGAAATAAAAGGGAATAGAATAAACCAATTTACCAAGCTTGAATTTCTCTTTCAAGTAAAAAACCATTAAAATAGAATGTTTGCATCAACTTTGGAGAGATTTATGCGTTATTTATTTTTGGGTTTGATGTTTTTTTCATTCACAAACCTATTAATTGCAAAGGAAAACATTATGTCGGCAGAGACGACTAAGGTAAAAATGACTACATCATTGGGCGAAATTATTATTGAAGTTGATAATAAAAATGCGCCTATTTCAGCAGCTAATTTTTTAAGTTATGTTAAAGATGGTTTTTATAATGGTACTATTTTTCATCGTATTATTCCAGGTTTCATGGCACAAGGTGGTGGTTTTGATACCGAGTTTAAAGAAAAACAGTCTAATAACCCAATTAAAAATGAAGCTGATAATGGGTTAAAAAATGATCGTGGTACATTAGCAATGGCAAGAACAGGAGATCCTCATTCAGCAAGTTCACAGTTTTTTATTAATTATAAAGCCAATGATTTTTTAAATTACACGGGTAAAAATTCACAAGGATGGGGTTATGCTGTGTTTGCAAAAGTTTCTGAAGGAATGGATGTTGTTGATGCTATGGCAAAACAAGCGACAGGTTCAAAAGGTCATCATCAAGATGTACCTACAACCAATATTATTATTGAAAAGACTGAAATTATTGAATAACACCGCTTAGATTGTCACTAGACTTTCATTGTATTCTGTGAAAGTCTACTTTTTTTAGAAAAATTTCTTGTACTATGCTCGCTACTAAACAAACAATTTTATTTATTTCTGATTGTCATCTTGCTATTGAAAAGCCAGAAATTACCGCACGGTTTTTAAAATTTTTGAATACAGAAGCTAAAAATTCACAAGCACTTTATATTTTAGGTGATTTATTTGATCTTTGGGTTGGAGATGACGATTTTATGCCACCAATTAATAAAATTAAAGCCCAATTAAAACAACTTACCTATTCAGGGGTAAAGGTTTATTTACAATCAGGAAATCGTGATTTTCTACTCGGTAAGAAATTTTGTCAACACACAGATATTATTTTATTAGATGAGTATGCTGTGATTGATTTATTTGGTATAAAAACTTTATTAACACATGGGGATTTATTGTGTACTGATGATTTATCCTATCAAGCTTTTAGGAAAAAATCACATAGTAAAATTTGGCAACAAAATGTATTATCGAAACCATTATTCCTAAGATTATTGGTTGCACGCTGGTATCGTTTTCGCAGTTTTTTTCATAAAAAAAATAAATCCCAACAAATAATGGATGTCAATCAAGAAACTGTTATTGAAATAATGCGCGAATATCAAGTTACACGCCTAATTCATGGTCATACACATCGCCCTAATGTACATCAATTAACAATTGATAATCAGAAGAGCCAACGTTTTGTTTTAAGTGAATGGACAAAAGAAACCGTCAATATTTTATCTTGGGGTCAATTGGGGTATAAAATTATTCCATTAACCTAAAATTAAGTAAGTAATGGACTTATATATAAATTTCCTCATATCTGATGTACCGTGCGAGGGATTTTTAATAGGTATGCTTAAAAGATTTAGAATTATCATTATGATGTAACTTAAATATAAGTTATGCTTATTAGTTTTAGGTTACTATGACTACAGACAAAGCAGAATCTCAAGAATTACAACCTACCATTCTTTCCTACGTAAAAGATATTCCTAATCTGTGTTCACTTTCAGGATTAGCCTGCACAATATTAGCTATTTACTTTAGTATCTTAGGCGTTTACTACGCGGCAATGATTGGCATGATCTGGGCAGTTGCCTTTGACTGGGCAGATGGTCTCATAGCCCGAAGAATGAAAGGACGAACAGGTAACGACCGAGCTTTTGGTGGACAACTGGATGTATTAATAGATATTGTAAGTTATGGCGTTACCCCCGCCATTCTTTTACTAAGCTATGGAAAATTTGAACCTATATTTTTATTAGGGGCTTTTTTAATGCTGGCGGCTAGTGCAATCAGGTTGAGTTATTTTAGTGTGTTTGGTCTTGCTGGAGGATCGAAATATACAGGACTCGCGCTTGATAACAACACCATAATACTTGTTTTCATCTTCTTATTTGAAGGGGCTTTTAGTCAGGGAGCTTTTTCTATCATTCTTTATATGAGTGGTTTAGGACTTGCCGCTTTGAATGTATCGCAAATTAAAACACCCAAACTTTCTGGTAACTCAGTCAATGTTTATATTCTTGCTATTTATACGCTTGGAATAACGAGTATCTATGGCTGGAAACTTTTATAGGAAATAACAGAAATTCAGGAAACATAATAACGGAAATCCCTTCAATTTAGGAGTTAAATAGCATAATGGTAGTATATACGGTAGGCACTTTTGATTTATTGCATGTGGGTCATCTTGCATTGTTGGAATATTGCGCCACATTGGGTGATACAGTTGCTGTTGGTGTTGCTTCTGATGAAGTGGTCAAGCTGTACAAACCTAATATTCCTGTTATTCCGCTTGAACAACGCATTGAAATGCTTCAAGCACTTGGTTGTGTGGATATTGTACTTCCCTACCATGAACTAGATTACTTGTCTATTTGTGAGAAAGTTAAAGCAGATATTTTTGTTATTGGAGAGGACTGGGGTAGAAAACCTCATAATCATGATGTGGAAAAATATTTTGACGCACAGGGAAAAAAAGTCGTTCAAATTAAATATAATCCCCGAAATTCATCGACTAAAATAAAACAAAATGTCATCGCTCAATTTCAACGAATAAGTAATTAAATTAAATTTACAGATATTTTTTTTGACATAACTAAATAAAACAATTGTCCTGTGCGAACAAGTTATCAACTGTAACAGATAAAATAATAATGGGTAACTTTTTTATCTTACAGGTCAATTGAGCAAGGGCATAATGGTAAAAACCGTTGTTTTTGTTTAGGTATTAGTTGTTCATTAACACGCATTGATTTTGGAAAATGTAATAGTGAAACTCATAAAACCCCTTCTTCTATTCTACAAAAACTTCCGCTAAATCAATTTCTAATTCAGGAAATAAACAAGGGGTGATCGTGCCATCTTGTGCATAAATTTTATACAATTGATAACGTTCAGTTTTTTTATTTAAAATGAATTGATGAACAGCCTCTTCATAAGGATAAACTAACCAATATTCTTCTACCCCATTTTCTTGATATAACGCATACTTTAACAACAAGTCTTTTTTAGAATTACCTCTAGAGACAATTTCAATAATCCAATCAGGCGCACCCTCACAACCTTGTTTTGTTAATTTATTTTTATCACAAATTACGCATAAATCAGGTTGCACTACACTAAAAGCTTTATCATCACTAAGATGTTCTTTTTTACTATTGTAAAGTTTTACATCAAAAGGGGCGACAAATAACTCACACTGTTTACGATGTAAATAATGGGCGATTTGGTAAGATAATTTTCCAGAAAGCCGTTGATGATTAACATTCGGCGCAGGTGACATTAACATCACTTTACCTTTAATAATTTCTACTCGTTCTTTGAATTTCCAACACAAATAATCTGCATAGCTATAGGTATGTTCTAAATCTAATTGTGAAAATTTAGTAATAGTCGCCATGATATAAAATCCTTTGTTAATAACCTTTAGGGATTTGTTGATGCCAGTCGGTTACTTGTTGATATTGATGCGCTACATTCAATAGCTGTGCTTCTTCGAAATAATTTCCAATGATTTGTAAACCGACAGGTTTTTTATCAATAAAACCTGTAGGGATAGACATTGCAGGTAACCCTGCTAAATTAATTGCAATTGTGTAAATATCGGCTAAATACATTTGAATTGGATCATTGGTTTTTTCTCCGATGCCAAAGGCAGTCGATGGGGTAACAGGCCCCATTAAGACATCAACTTCGTTCAATGTTTTTTTAAAGTCTTCAGCAATTAAACGGCGAGTCTTCTGGGCTTTTATATAATAAGCATCATAATACCCCGCAGATAATGCATACGTTCCCATTAAAATACGGCGTTTAACTTCCGCTCCGAAGGCTTCCCCTCGTGAACGCGTGTATAAATCATTTAAGTCTTCTGGGTTATCACAACGATAGCCATAACGCACCCCATCAAAACGTGATAAATTAGCCGAACATTCAGCCGAGGCAATCACATAATAAGCAGGGATAGCATATTTCAACATCGGCATTGAAATTTCTTTTATTTCCGCCCCTAATTTTTTATATTCATCAATGGCTGCAAGAAGGGTAGCTGCAATATCGACATTTAAATCTTCACTAAAAAACTCTTTAGGCAAACCAATTTTTAGTCCTTTCAAACTCTGATTTAAATTTTTACTGTAGTCAGGAACTATTTTATTAGCACTGGTTGAATCTTTTTCATCAAAGCCTGCCATTACTTGTAATAAAATAGCGGAATCTTCCGCACTACGCGTCATCGTCCCGCCTTGATCTAGACTTGAAGCATAAGCAATCATGCCATAACGAGAAACACGCCCATAAGTCGGTTTTAAACCTGTAATGCCACAAAAAGAAGCCGGTTGTCTAATAGATCCGCCTGTATCTGTTCCTGTTGTGGCGACAGCTAAACGAGCAGCAACGGCTGCGGCAGAGCCTCCTGAAGATCCTCCTGCAACTGTATTATTATCCCAAGGGTTTTGCACATGACCGTAAAAACTGGTTTCATTAGATGATCCCATTGCAAACTCATCCATATTTAATTTTCCCAGCATAACTGCCCCTGCGGCATTAAATTTTTCAATAACGGTTGCATTATAAGGCGCAATAAAATTATCTAACATTTTTGAACCGCAACTCGTTTTAATGCCCTCCGTACAAAAAATATCTTTTTGAGCCAGTGGAATACCCGTTAATATGGGCGCGTTACCCGCCTTTAAACGTTTATCAGCCGCATGAGCATCTGCTAAAGCTTGCTTCTCTGTGACTGTAATATAGCTATTAAGTGAACCGTACTGTTTAATTCGATCAAAATAGATTTGGGTTAATTCAACACTAGAAATATCGTTAGCACGTAAGCTTTGAGCTAATTCGGTAATGGTTTTATTATGCATAATTTATTGAACTGAAAACATTAATCAAGAACTTTAGGAACAAGATATAAGCCTGCCTCTGTTTGCGATGCAAGCGTTTGAAATTTATCGCGCTGATTAGTTTCTGTGATTTTATCGGGACGCAATCGTTGTGTGGGGTCAAGGGGATGAGACATGGGGATAACTCCATCTGTGTTTAATTCCTCCATTTGAACCATCAAATCTAACATAGCTGATAAATCTTGGGCATAACTTGCTACATTTTCTTCATTAATTCCCACTCTAGCAAGGTGGGCTATTTTTTTTACATCATCCGTTAATAATGACATTTTTTCCTCCAAATTTTTATTTGAAATACGTTAATTAGCAAATATGATACGTTATATCTTGCCTAAATACCCAATTGATTGATAAAGTGATAAGATTTTTCATCCGTTAAGGAAACCAACAAAAATGTTTTTCAAACGAATTCGCGGACTTTTTTCTAATGATTTATCCATTGATTTAGGAACAGCTAATACTTTAATTTATATTCCAGGGCAAGGTATTGTACTAGATGAACCTTCAGTAGTGGCAATTAAGGAAGACCGTGCTAGGGGAACTAAAACCATCGCAGCAGTCGGAAATGATGCTAAAAAAATGTTGGGGCGTACGCCAGGCAATATTGAAGCAATCAGACCGTTAAAAGATGGGGTTATTGCCGATTTTTATGTCACTGAAAGAATGCTACGTTTTTTTATTGAAAAAGTTCATGAGAGTAAATTATTACGTCCAAGTCCTAGAATTTTAATTTGTGTTCCTTGTGGCTCAACACAAGTAGAACGACGTGCAATCCGTGAATCTGCTGAAATGGCAGGAGCGCGTGATGTTTATCTTATTGAAGAACCCATGTCAGCAGCTATTGGTGCTGGAATGCCAGTAGATCAGGCTCAAGGCTCAATGGTATTGGATATTGGTGGGGGTACTTCAGAAGTTGCCGTAATTTCATTAAATGGAATTGTCTATTCATCATCTGTTCGTATAGGAGGAGATCGTTTCGATGAGGCTATTATTAATTATGTTCGTAGAAATTATGGAACGTTAATTGGGGAGGTAACCGCTGAGAGAATTAAAAAAGAAATTGGTGCAGCTTACCCAAGTAGCGAAGTTAAAGAAATTGAGGTAAAAGGTCGTAATTTAGCAGAAGGGATTCCCCGTAGCTTTATTCTCAATAGTAATGAAATTTTAGAAGCGTTACAAGAGTCGCTCGCAGGGATTGTTGGTGCGGTAAAATTAGCACTGGAACAAACACCGCCAGAATTAGGTGCTGATGTTGCTAATAAGGGAATCGTTTTAACGGGAGGAGGAGCATTATTAGCAGATATAGATCGTTTAATTGCAGAAGAAACTGGATTACCTGTTTATGTTGCTGATGACCCTTTAACCTGTGTTGCCCGTGGAGGAGGTATGGTGTTGGAAATGTTAGATCAAGCCGGTGGAGCGGATAATTTTTCTTTGGAATAATAGCCACTCTTCATTGTTTATTTTACACTTTAATTAGTGATACCTACCTTAAAATGAGGATTGGTATCTCTATGAATAACTGGTTTTTGTAGAAATAACATTAACCGTTTTATTTTAATTGTCTGAGGTTTGCTATAAAACTTTTATTTGCAAGAGGACCTTCACTTAATACACGTTTATTAGTTTTGGTGCTACTCTCTGTTTTATTATTAGCAATAGAACGTCAAAGTTCGCGCTTAGATAGTATTCGTGCCTTTTTATCTGTTGTTGTTTATCCTATTCAGTCTATAGTAAGTTTGCCGCTATCCGTAACTAACCAAACTTTTCAGCTTTTAGTTTCTTATTCTGACCTAAAAAAAGAAAATAAAACTTTGAAAAGACAAGCATTATTACGTAAAACAGATTTATTAAAATTAAAGAACTTAGAAAAAGAAAATATCCGTCTACGTGCTTTGATGAATAAATCCTATACTTTAGGTGAACATGTATTAGCGGCTGAATTAATTGGTGCAACCCATTTTCCTTATGAACATGTTATTTTAGTGGATAAAGGGACACATTTTGGTGTCAATAAACGTCAGCCTGTATTGGATACAAACGGTATTGTGGGGCAGGTGATTAGAGAATATCCATTAAGTTCTGAAATTATGATGATTACAGATCCAAGTCATGCAATTGCTGTTGAAGTTAATCGCAATGGTTTGCGAACGATTGCTTTTGGTAATGGTCAATATAATGAATTAAAACTTCCTTATGTATCTAATCAAGCGGATATTAAAAAGGGAGACTTGTTAATTTCTTCAGGGTTAGATGGTACTTTTCCTCGAGGTTACCCTGTTGCAATTGTTGGTAAAATAAATAAAATGAGGGGATCTTTTTCTAATATTATTGCAACACCTGTGGCGCAATTGGATAAAATTCGAGAAGTTCTTATTGTTTTAAATAAACCTAAATCTATAGTCTTGATTGCAACAGAAGATACAGAAGATAAAACGAATATAGATTCCCATACAAATAAGGTGGAATCTAATCATGATGAATGATTATAAAAATTTAATTTTAACGCTCATCTTGGCGATGTGTTTGAGAATTGCGCCGTTTCCTCTCGTTATTAGTCATTTGAACCCCGACTGGGTCTTATTGCTACTTATCTATTGGTCACTTGCTCTACCTTATCAACAAGGCGTTGTTAATGCCTGGCTTGTAGGTTTATTGACTGATGTTCTTATTGGCTGTCCTCTAGGTGAACATGCATTAGTTTATGTGTTAATAGTTTATGTTTGTATAACTTTGCATAAGCGATTACGCCAATTTCCATTACTACAGCAAATGGTATTTATTTTTAGTTGTTTATTAATCGCTCAGATAATAGTTTTTTGGGTAGAATCTATGCGGGGAGTAACGAAAATTTCTAGTATGTTTGGAGGCGATGCATTAAAAATGACTCGTCATTTTTCGATGTCTTTTTGGTTATCTATTTTAACAGGAACTTTAGTTTGGCCTTTTATTAACCCCATACTGCACTTTATCCGTCATGTCGGTAAAAGTAGCTAATTAGGATGTTTTATGTCAGGTCGCTATACTATCAGAGATGCTATTGCTGAAAATCGTATTTTTTTCAATCGAGTAGTTATTATTTTTATACTGATAATTGTATCAATGACTGGATTAGTGGTGCGTCTGGTTTACTTACAAATTGAAGGTTTTGAGTACTATGCAACTCTAGCGACTAAAAATCAGATTAGAATTTCTTCAATTCCGCCTATGCGTGGTGTTATTTATGATAGAAATGGCGTTGTTCTAGCTGAAAATCGTCCTGCTTATAATTTAAAAATTTTTCCTGAGAAGGTTAAGAAAAATGGAAACCTAAAAGAAACGTTAGCTAGATTACAACAGCTCTTAGCGATTCCAGATAAAAAAATAATTGATTTCTATAAACAGCGTAAGCGTCGTAAATATTTTGAAACCATCCCTTTTCTTTCAAATTTAACCGAAGAAGAGGTGGCTAGATTTGCGGTTATGCGACCTTTTTTTCCAGGCGTTGAAATAAATGTCAGCTCAACTCGATATTATTCTCACGGATTGTTAACAGCACATGTTGTTGGTTATGTTGGTAGAATTAATAAAAAAGAGCTTAAATCACTCCCTTTTGCTGAATATAGAGGTACGCATTTTGTAGGAAAAGTAGGGGTTGAAAAGTCATATGAAGCTTTACTACATGGTAAAGCAGGTTATACCGAAGAAGAAACCAATGCTCAAGGGCGATCCGTTAATACCTTAAGAAAAGTAGATTCACAATCAGGTGCTAATCTTTATTTAACACTGGATATAAAATTACAAGAAGTAGCATACAATGCACTAGAAGGCTATAATGGCGCTATCGTAGCAATTGAAATTAAAACTGGAGATGTGCTAGTATTTACTAGTCGCCCAAGTTTTGATCCCAATCTTTTTGTTAATGGCATTAGCACTAAAGATTATCGAGCTTTACAAGACTCAGAAGATAGGCCTATGTTTAATCGAGCATTACGAGGTCAATACCCCCCCGGTTCAACGATAAAACCTTTTATGGGATTAGCCGGACTTGAATATGGAGTGATTAAACCCCGTGAGAGTATTTATTGTCCTGGTTATTATAAATTACCCAATGTTAAACATCGGTTTAGAGACTGGAAACGCTGGGGGCATGGCTCAACTAATCTAAAAAAAGCGATTACTCAATCTTGTGATGTGTATTTTTATAGTTTAGCAATGACCCTAGGAATAGACCGAATGCACAGTTTTATGTCTAAATTTGGGTTCGGGCAAAAAACAGGAATTGATCTGCAGGGTGAAAAAAGTGGATTATTTCCATCACGTGCATGGAAAAAAGAACATAAGAAAAAAGTTTGGTATCCTGGCAATTCAATTATTACAGGTATCGGTCAAGGATTTACATTAACCACCCCTTTACAATTAGCTAGAGCAACAGCAACACTTGCTAATTATGGGAAAATTGTCAATCCATTTTTAGTTGATAGAATTACGCAATCTAACCATACTATTTCAGTATTTACCAAGCCTGGAAAGGCATCTATCCCATTAAAGGCAAAAAATATTGATGAAATTATTGCCGCAATGGTTAATGTGGTACACGGGCAAGGAGGGACAGCAAGAAGAATTTCTACAGGTATAAATTATCAAATTGCAGGAAAAACAGGAACAGCCCAAGTCTTTACGGTAAAACAGAATGAAACTTATAATAGTCATAAATTGAAAAAGAAGCTTCACGATCATGCTTTGTTTATTAGTTTTGCACCTGTAGCTGACCCACAAATTGCTGTTGCGGTGATTGTTGAAAATGGTGGTCATGGTGGGTCAGTTGCAGCTCCAATGGCTGCAAAAGTGATTAAAAAGTTTTTAGCCGACTATGACCCTAAATTTAAGGACAACAATGAAAACCAATGATAGCTCACAATTTGAGTCGGCATCATTAATAGGTAACATTCTTCGGAAACTGCATGTCGACATTCCCCTATTCCTTGTTTTAACGTTGAGTTGCCTATTAAGTTTTATAATTTTATACAGTGCCAGTGGTAAAAATGATGATGTTTTAATACGACAAATTGTCCGTATTGGGATTGCATTTGGGTTAATGATTGGATTAGCTCATATTAATCCTGAACAATTTAAACGCTATTCAACTTTTCTTTACGGGGTTGGTATTTTACTTTTAATTGCGGTTCTTTTAGTTGGAGAAATAGGGAAAGGCGCGCAACGTTGGTTAGATTTAGGGTTTTTCCGTTTTCAACCATCTGAAATGATTAAAATTACTACGCCAATGATGTTAGCTTGGTATCTTTCTAAACATCATTTTGAATTAAAATGGAAGCAACTACTTATTGCTATGGGTTTAATTCTTACTCCAACGTTATTAATTGCCAAACAACCTGATTTAGGAACATCGTTATTGGTAGCAAGTTCTGGGGTGGCAGTGTTATTTTTTGCTGGTATTTCATGGCGCTTAATAGTTATAATTGCAACATTAATTGCCTCATTTATTCCTGTTTTGTGGTTTTATTTAATGCATGATTACCAGCGTGGACGTGTATTAACACTCTTTAACCCCGAAGCTGACCCGATGGGACGTGGTTATCATATTATTCAATCAAAAATAGCTATAGGATCTGGTGGAATTTACGGTAAAGGTTGGATGGGTAGTACTCAAGCACAGTTGAATTATTTACCTGAAAGCTCCACTGATTTTATTTTTGCAGTTTTTGCGGAAGAATTTGGACTTGCCGGTTGTTTAGGATTATTAATATTGTATTTATTAATTATTGGTCGCTGTTTATATATTGCAGTACAAGCACAAAATACTTACTGTAGATTATTGGCAGGTAGCTTAACCTTTACTTTTTTTGTTTATGTTTTTGTTAATATAGGGATGGTTATTGGTATTTTACCCGTTGTTGGTGTACCGTTACCTTTGATTAGCTACGGTGGAACATCTATGGTAACGTTATTGGGAAGTTTTGGTCTTTTAATGTCGATACATACTCATAAAAAATTCTTAGCTCACTAAAAAATAATGATGATGAAAAAAATACTTACTGGTTTGGCAATAGTTTTTAGTTTGGTCTTTAGTCAATCAAATTTTGCGGCAATTAAAATAACCTCAGATGTTACTCTGTTTATTAATAAAATGGTAACAGAATATAATTTTAATCAGCAGAAACTTGAAAAACTCTTTCAAGAAACCAATACTAAACAAAGTATTTTGAAGGCTATTTCAAGACCTGCGGAAGGACACATGACGTGGGGTAAATACCGGCAAATCTTTTTAACTAAAGCACGTATAGCAGGAGGCGTTAAATTTTGGCAAACGCATCATGAGGTTTTATTAGCAGTTGAAAAGAAATATGGAGTTCCTTGGCAAATTATTGTTGCCATTATTGGCGTAGAGACTCAATATGGGGGTGATACAGGTTCATTTAGAGTCATAGACTCTTTAGCAACATTAGCATTTTCTTATCCTAAACGTAGCGAATTTTTTAGCTCAGAATTAGAAAATTTTTTATTATTATGTCGTGAAGAAAATATGAATCCACTTAAGCCGAAGGGGTCTTATGCAGGGGCTATGGGATTGCCACAATTTATGCCTAGTAGTTATAGAAACTACGCAGTAGATTATGAACAAGATAAGCAACGTAATATTTGGTCAAACCCTGCGGATGCAATTGCTAGTGTGGGTAATTATTTATCAAAACATCACTGGCAACGAGATAAAGCGATTGCTTATCAAGTAAATGCTATAGGGAGTGATTATACAAAAGTGTTATCGGAAGAATTAAAACCTAATTCAACCTTAGCGGAATTAAAAGCTTTGAGCGTTAAAATACCTGAAAATATTGCGCTTGAAAGCCCAGCTAAATTGTTTGATTATAAGCTACAATCGGGTATAGAGCTTTGGATTGGTTTAGATAATTTTTATGTTATTACCCGTTACAATCATAGTCGTTTATACGCGTTAGCAGTTTATCAATTAAGTATGGAAATTTTAGCAAAAGTAAAGGGCTCTGTGGGTGAAAAGTAAATCAACAGTATTTATTATTATTTTACTGTCAGGTTGCTTAACTCAAATTCCTTTTAATGAAATAGAAACAGAAATAGAAACAGATACTCAAACAAGTGCAGGAAATCCTAGTTCTTATTACCTATTAGGGCAAGCTTATAAGGTTTTAGCATTTAGTGATGATTTTAAACAACAAGGAATTGCTTCATGGTATGGGGACGATTTTCATGGTAAAAAAACCTCGAACGGTGAACTTTATAACATGTATGCGTTAACGGCCGCTCATAAAACCTTACCTATCCCAAGTTACGTTAAAGTAATTAACTTAAAAAATAAACGAAGTATAGTGGTAAGAATCAATGATAGAGGTCCTTATTATAATAATAGAATTATTGATTTATCTTATGCTGCCGCACAAGAACTTGATATACATCAACCAGGAACAGAGAGAGTACAAATTGAATCAATAACGCCTAATAATAAGCCTGTTTTTTTACAATTAGGTGTGTTTAATAATCCTGATAACGCTCATGATTTACAGTATAAAGTGAGCTTAAATGCTTTACCTAAACCAAAAATAAAACAAGTTAGCTATCAAGGGAGAGTTGTTTATAAAGTGCAAATAGGTCCACTTTATAATAATACTGAAGTTGATAGCCTCACTGTAAAACTTGCAAAACTAGGGATTTTAAAAACGCGCTATGTTAGATAAAGTATAGAAGGTAGAAAATAAAGGATAAATTTGTTTTTGGAAATTCTATCTTCTATCATCTATTTTCTAATCTGTTACAATGTTTATTGTTTTTTTATAGTCAGAATTGGATCAAAATCATGCCTTCAATCCGTTTAATAATTCCTTTGCTTTGCTTTTTTATCACGCAAATGGTTTGGGCTGATGAAGCAATATTAATGCCATCTCCACCTGTAATTATTGCTTCGAGTTATATTCTGGAAGATTTTAATAGTGGTAAGGTTATTGTTGCAAAAAATCCTACTAAGAGAATTGCACCTGCTAGTCTTACTAAGATTATGACGGCTTATGTTATCTTCAAAGAGATGAAAGCAGGAAAATTAAATTTAAGTGATAAAGTAACAATTTCTGAAAATGCTTGGAAAATGCCTGGTTCACGAATGTTTATTGAAGTAGGTAGTCAGGTAACGATTGAAAATTTATTAAAAGGACTTATTATTCAATCGGGTAATGATGCTAGTGTTGCTTTAGCTGAACACATTTCAGGTAATGAAAAAAATTTTGTAGTCTTAATGAATGAACAAGCGAAACAACTAAAATTAGTTAATACTCACTTTGAAAATAGCATGGGGCTGCCAACAGAAAACCATTATACGACTGCTGAAGATTTAATTGTCTTGACTCGTGCATTAATCACTGATTTTCCTGAATATTATGCTTGGGAGGCGCAAAAAGAATTTACCTATAATAAAATTACTCAACGAAATCGTAATCGTCTATTGTGGAAAGATAGTTCTGTTGATGGGGTAAAAACAGGTCATACTAATGAGGCTGGTTATTGTATGGTTGCCTCGGCTAAACGTGATAATATGCGGTTAATTTCTGTGATTATGGGAACTAAAAGCGAATCTGCACGCGCCTCAGAATCTCAAGGTTTATTAAATTATGGTTTCCGTTTTTACGAAACGCATCGTCTTTATCAAGCGCAGCAATCATTAAAGCAAGTCAGAGTTTGGAAAGGTGAACGTGAGCAGTTTAAATTAGGAGTTGAAGATGATCTTTATATCACTATAGCCAAACGTTATTATGAAGATTTAAAAATTGAGATTAAGATAAATAAAAAAATTATAGCTCCTGTTACCAAAGGAAAAACTTATGGAACAGTTACAATTAGTCTTAAAGGTGAAATTATTAAAACCCAACCCTTAATTGCTTTGGAGAATGTTGCCGTAGGTAGTATTTTTCAACGTCTTTATGATCATTTATTACAGTTAATCAAATAATGAAAAATAATATTGTTTATTTAAATGGCGATTACCTATCGTTAGGTGATGCAAAAATCTCAGTTTTAGATCGAGGTTTTTTATTTGGTGATGGGGTTTACGAAGTTATTCCTTGTTATAAAGGTAAATTATTTGAGTTTGATGCACATATTACGCGCTTAAAACATAGTCTTGTTGAAATTAGTATTGATTATGCTTATACCGTGGAACAATGGCGACAATTACTACAGCCTTTAATTGATAATTCACGTAATCAATATATTTATTTACATTTAACTCGTGGAGTTGGAATTAAACGAGATCATGCCTTTTCAAAAGATATGATACCAACAGTGTTTGCAATGTGTAGTAATATTATCCCTGTTAATAATCTTGAACAAGGTATAAAAGGGCTTACTTTAGATGATAATCGTTGGCGTTTATGCCATGTTAAATCAACCGCATTATTAGCCAATGTATTATTAAAACAACAAGCAATAGAGATTGATAATAGTGAGGCCATTTTAATCAAAGATGGTTATGTTACCGAAGGAGCCGCGAGTAATTTATTTGCAGTTATTGATGGCGTATTAATGACACCGCCGTTAACTCATTCGATATTAGCAGGCATTACTCGACAAGTGATTTTAAAAATTGCCCGTGCCAATAATATTGACGTTGTTGAGCAAGAAATCTCTATAGAGGAATTAAAGAATGCACAAGAAATTTGGCTAACTAGTTCAACTCGTGAAATATTAGCGGTTGTTAAATTAAATGGTACTAATGTCGCCGACGGTAAGGTTGGTCAATTATGGTACACTTTAAATAGGCTTTATCAAAATTATAAAATATCAAACTAATGAGTAATGAATCTTTAGGATTATTTGAATTTCCCTGTCAATTTCCTATCAAAGCAATGGGTAAAGCAGATATTGAGTTTGACTTATTAGTCATAGAGATTATTCAACAGCACGTGGATGAATTACCCTCAGATGCTATCAAAACACGGCCGAGTAAAAATAGTAAATATATAGCTGTGACTGTCACTATAAACGCTATTAGTCAACAACAATTAGATGCAATTTATCAGCAATTAAGCGATCATCCTAAAGTGTTAATGGCACTTTAAGTGAATAGCTCTGGACTCTTAAAAGTTGATTTACAATGACAAAAAATAAAACTCGTTGGCATCGTTTGTTAGGTAGCTTATTAGAGCAATTGCTAATACCTGTTGGTATTTCCGTACAGTGTGATGTAAAAGTAATGGTCAACCCACCAGGCTGATATTTTGTTATTGCGACGAGAGACACCTTGTTGGACAGATGAACAGCTTATTCGTTTACCTGATGGTATTAGAGAAAGTACTGCTAATCATATTTTGTTAGAATTTAAATATACCGAATCAGTGAATGAAACGGTTTTTCAGCAAACACTAAGTTATGATTATTTTTATAAAAATGCCAATAAATTAACTAACAAGCAAGTACAAAGCTTTTTAATGAGTGCTAAAACACCACGTAAGATAACTTTAGATAAGTTTTCTTATCGTCAAGGAAAATATAAAGGGGTTTATTTTACGAAAATGCCTTTGTTACGGCATATAAATCTAATTGTTTTAAATGAACTATCTAATGACTCTCACAATGCTTGGATAAAATGTTTTGCAAGCCATCGACTAGAAAAACAAAAAGCGTTTAAAGTGATAAAAACTGGGGGATTAAAATTAATGCCCTTAGATTTAGACAGATTTCTATTAGGTTTATGGAGACATTGGTTTAATGATGAAGGAGAATTTAAAATGAGTACAGAATTAACATCAGAAAAAGTTATGGAAATGGGTAAGTTTTGGGGAGAGTCTTACTTATCTTTATTGAATCCTAAAGAACGTTTAGCTGGACTTAATGCAAAAGAACGCGTTGATGGATTAAATGTAAAAGAGCGTATGACAGGGTTATCTATTGAAGAATTAGAAACTTATCTTCAGCAAATTAAAAGCAGTAATAATGAATAATTACTAGTTACTACAACTAAAATATTTTTAACTTGATGGTTGTCTATTAATATCAGGAGACTCCATTTGAACAGCCTTTTAGTTTTTGGTTTACATGCAAAACCTCCAAAGCTATTTAAACGTTTATTAATGTTACTGCCTTTTATACTTTTAATTGCCTCCGAGGCGATTGCTTCAACTGATGGTTTTAGGGTATCTAATATTTTTAGTGAGACGTTATCAAGCGGCGGTTTTTATTATTCATGTAATGAGATTTAAGCAACTTTTTTATAAGTGACCGTTATTGAACCATTAATTTTGTTTTTTCCAATTTCATAATCAGGATTAAATGTGGCAACATTGTGTAAAGAAATTCCAATTCCTGAAAGAAGACCAACAACCCGTAAGTCGTAATAGCTGTAGAGACTGTGAAAGTATTCCAAAATTAGGTTAAAAATCGCATTTTGGCAACAAATAATCAATAGCTTACAGTGTATTTTTGCTGTTTTTTAATGATTTTCTTGAATACTTTCACAGTTTCGATAGCGTATTGCGACGTATGTTTGAGATTTTCGTCACGGTGCAATACGGCTATCGTACCCTATATTTTAAAAGTTGTAGTTGTAGGAATCCCCGTCCTTTAGGGCGGTGAGGATGTCAATATCGTCTTGCCATGGACAACAAAAAACTATCCTCGATAAAATGCTAAAACTTTTTTAACATAATTTTGAGTTTCTTTATAAGGAGGAATAGAATTATTATATTTCATTACTGCCCCTTCTCCTGCGTTATACCCTGCAACAGCCAGTTTGGTATTTGACTTAAACATTTTTAATAAATCTCTTAAATAATGTGTACCACCATTAATGCTTTGTTGTGGGTCATGACGATTAGTTACTCCATAACGCCTTGCTGTCGCAGGCATTAATTGCATTAATCCTACCGCACCTGCTGGTGAAACAGCATTAGGATTATAAGCAGATTCGGCTAAAATAACCGCATGTACCAGTTTTTGATCAACATTATATTTTTTAGCTGCTATTGCGACCATAGGTGCATATTTTTTTCTGTTTGCTTTTGCTGAATGAGATATTCTGCCATACAGAGCTTTTTTACGAGAACTTATTAAACTACCTGATTTTGAAAAACCTCCTTTTGAAAAACCTCCTTTTGAATAACTACTTAAAATTCCTAGGTTATTATCATTGTTTCGCGTTCTAACAATAACTTTAGTGCGAATAATACGTTTATAATTATTATTAGGTGGCGTATCAGTAAAATAATCTTTTCCATCTTTGTCGGTATATTTATAAACATCGGCAATAGCAGAACTTGAAAAAACACAAATCATTAAAACACTGATTAGAAATTTCATTATTTTGTCCCCTTTTCATCATTGGTAATTTGTATTAATGAGGCTGCTTTTATAGCATTATCTCTTGCATCATTAGTATTATCTGCCACACTGATTGCTATCCCCATTCTCCGTGATATAAATGCTTCAGGCTTTCCAAATAAAAGCACCTCAGTTTTAGGAATATTAAGAGCTTTGTCTAAACCCTCATAACCAACAGTTTTACTATTAATATTTGCTAAAATAACCGCACTCGCTCCAGGAGTTCCCATTGTTATCGAAACAGGCAACCCTAAAATAGCACGTGCATGTAAATCAAATTCATTTTGTCGTTGAGTAAGTAGTGTAACCATCCCTGTATCATGAGGCCTAGGGCTTATTTCGCTAAACCAAACGTTATCTTCTTGAATAAATAGTTCTACGCCAAAAATCCCTAATCCTCCTATTTCATCGGTTATTTTTTTAGCAATTTCTTGGGAATTTTTAAGCGCGTTTTGACTTAGTTGCTGCGGTTGCCAACTTTCACGATAATCTCCATTTTCTTGTCGATGACCAATAGGTTCACAAAAATAAGTTTCAACTTTTCCTTGGTTATTCAATGCACGAACAGTTAATAAGGTAATTTCAAATTCAAAATTAATTTTTGCTTCTACAATGACTTTTCCTGTTGTTGCCCGTCCTCCTTTTTTTGCCAGATCCCATGCTGTTTTTAATTCACTTTCATGTTTAACCATTGATTGCCCTTTTCCTGATGAAGACATTGTAGGTTTAATAAAACAAGGATAAGCAATGCCGTTATCAATAGCCGCTTTTAATTTATTGAATTCAGTTACAAATGCGTAAGCCGATGTCAGAATTCCTAATTTTTCTGCGGCAAGAGATCTTATACTCTCTCGATTCATGGTTAATTGTACGGCTTTAGCATTAGGCACAATAGTACAATATCCTTGAGCTTCGATTTCAATTAAAGCATCAGTGGCAATAGCCTCAATTTCTGGAATAATAAAATCAGGTCGCTCTTTAGTAATTAAATCAGTAATTGCCTTTGCATTGGTCATATCAATAACATACGCTTTATGAGCCACTTGATGTGCAGGTGCATTGGCATAGCGATCAACAGCAATCACTTCAACACCATAACGTTGTAAAGAAATAGTTATTTCTTTGCCTAATTCTCCACTGCCTAAAAGTAAGGCTTTAGTGGCATTATTTGTTAATGCAGTACCTAGTTTCATTTTAAATTTTATAAATAATGATTAATATCTTCAATTTCGCTTCATTAATAATAGCATTGTTTGTTGTTAATGGTTTTGTTAAACCATAAATAGCTAATTAGATTACTGATAAGGACATCCTATTTTATTAAGTATACCGAATATGAAGTTTACCTGTTTCTACACGAGTAAATGCAAATACAATATCATCTGTTTGCTTTGTTACTGTTTGAATAGTGCCTGTTAAGGAAAATTGCTCTACCTTAGCTAGACCCTCGGTTACAACCCCTTCTACAGGAATAATTTCCCCTTGATGTATCGCTAAAATATCGTGTTTTTGTAGTTCACTTAAAGGGGTTTCAACTTCTATTTCATCACGTAAAACCCATACTGTATGAGATTGGGAATTTAAAGCCTCTTTAAAACCAATATGGGTAGTATTTAATAATTTAAGTCGTAATCTACGTAGATTAAATGAAATAAATAATAATAATGATGACCAAACATAATGCTTAGTAAGTAAAGTAAGCCCTAAGTTTGTTAGTTCAAAAATATTAATTGCTGGAATAAATTTATCCGTTTTTGTTGTTCGTTGTATACTTTTTACTAAATAAAAAGTGTTGTACGCTAAAAAAGGAATGGTTACTACTAAAAGTGGGCTATAAAATAAAGATAAAGACGTTGATAGAGCGAGTCCTGTTAATGAGGATTGTTGATAATGTGTTAACTCAACTGCATCATCAACAACTTCTGGAAAAATATTTTCAGTAGTTGATGTTGATAGCTTTAATGCTTTGCTAAGGTGTTCATCTGCTAATAAAAGTGTTTGTCTTTTTTTATATTTATGTTCACGATATAAAGCTCCTATTAGCCCACTAATAGCTAATGGGGCTATAACAATTAGATTAATCATCTGTTACTAACTCCTTATTTTTAAGCATAACTTGCCTGAGCAATCATGCTTAGTTTAACAACTTAAAAATAGTTAACGTTTTTTATGTCTTTTTTTTCTTAATAGCCATTGTTTAGAAATTGAATACCGCCAAATTCCTTGTATACTAAAATAACCTATAATTGCTGAAATAATTGCTAATATTAAACAGCCTAATAAAAAAGGTTGCCATATATCACTTAATCCAGATAATAAACTATCAACAGAAAATTCAAAATCAGTATCTGGAAAAGGTTGGGCTAATAATTTAAGTCCAACAAGATAAGCAAAATAAAACATCGGTGGCATTGTTAATGGATTGGTTAACCAAACTAATGCGACTGAAATTGGTAAATTAGCGCGAAAATAAAACGCGGCTATTGCGGCTATTGCCATTTGTCCTGGTGTCGGAATCCAAGCACAAAATAAACCAACAGCAAAAGCAAGTGCGACCGAGCGGCGGTTTAAGAGCCATAAATTAGGTTCGTGTAATTTTTTTCCTAGAAATTGCAAGTTTTTATGCTTTTTTAAAGTTTCAGGATCAGGCAGATATTTTTTTATAAATTTTTTTGGCATGATGAAACATTTTTTAATGGTGATAAAATTTATTCTCTAATGATATTTTACATAATTGAGTGATTTATGCCTCTTTTCGTTTTATCGTTCTTAACTGGAATTATTTTAGTTCAACAATTAGTTACCTTACCAACAGGCAACTGGATGCTTGTCCTCTATTTATTATTGATTGTTTGTTGCTATCAACGGACTTGGTATTTAACCTTCTGTATTGCTGGAATTATTTGGGCTATCATGTCAGCACAAAGTAATTTAAGTCAACAATTGCCTGAAAACAAAGAGGGTATAGACATCCAAATCACGGGTTATATTGACAGTTTACCAAAATATGAAGATAGGCGTATTCGTTTTGAATTTATTGTTGAACCACAACAAAATAATTTCCCGAATAAGTTACGTTTAAGCTGGTATTCTAGCAAAGAAGTGCTGAAAGCAGGTCAATATTGGCAGTTTACGGTAAAACTCAAGCGTCCTCATGGTGGATTTAATCCTTTTGGATTCGATTATGAACGGTTTTTATTTGCACAAGGTATTGGTGCAACAGGTTATATTCGTAAACCTAAGCCTATTTTAATCCTAGAAAAAAATAAAACCAATAATATTTCGGTTTGGAGACAACAAATTGCCGATAAATTTAAACAACTTATCGGTGTTAATGATAATTTAGGGTTAATTCAAGCCTTAAGTATTGGCGATTATAGCCAGATTAAAAATCAACAATGGGACTTATTACGTAAAACTGGAACAAATCATTTGCTATCCATTTCGGGTTTACATATCGGATTGGTAGCGGGAATAGTATTTTTCTTCACTCGAAAATTATGGACGTGGACAGGTTTTCTAAATTGTTCTGCATCAACATTTGCCGCTTTAAATAGTTTAGTGGCCGCTACGTTTTATGCGGCTTTAGCAGGCTTTTCGATTCCAACACAACGCGCATTAATGATGTTAATTGTGACCATGATACTAATCATTAGTCAACGGCACTTATTACAGTCAAGATCATTAGCTTTGGCATTATTATTAGTCTTATTGTTTAATCCTTTAGCAGTACTTTCTAATGGTTTTTGGCTATCTTTTTCTGCTGTTGGTATTATTCTTTATTGTAGCAGTAAACGTTTAGGTAAAGCTCGTTGGTATGTTAGAATTTTTAAAATACACCTAATTCTAGCATTAGGTTTATCACCTTTATCATTATTATTTTTTCAACAAGTTTCAATTATTTCACCATTAGCTAATTTTATAGCAATCCCATGGGTTGGTTTTATTATTGTGCCGTTGATTTTAGTGGCTGTATTAGTGATGTTTTGGTTGCCGTGGATAGCGGTACAATTATTAACCTTTGCAGATATTAACCTAAGCCTTTTGTTTGAATGTTTGCAAAAATTGGCTGATTTATCTTTTTCTACAATGAGTCATCCTCAGCCTTCGTTATTAGCCATTTTATTAGCCAGTGTAGCGGTTTTATTACTGTTTGCACCAAAAGGAATTCCTGGTCGCCATTTAGCTTTAATTTTATTATTGCCATTGCTATTTGTAAAACAAAAACATTTAAAAGAGGGAGAGTTTAGTGTTAACTTATTAGATGTTGGTCAAGGTTTAGCTACAGTGGTACAAACAGCTAATCATTTATTAGTTTTTGATACTGGTGCAAAATACTCAGAAAATTTTAATATGGGTAAGGTGGTACTTTTACCTTATTTGCAGGGTATTGGGGTTTCGAAGATTGATCGCTTGATAATTAGTCATGGTGATAATGATCATATTGGAGGGATGCAGGCTTTAATCGAAAATATAGCGATAGGAGATATATATAGTAGTATTACTGGTGAGAATATCAAAAATTGTCTTACGGGACAACAATGGCAATGGGAAGGAGTTCAGTTCAAAATTTTATCGCCAAGGTTACCGCATTTTAATTCCAAAAATAATAATTCCTGTGTGCTTAAAATTAAATCTATTTATGGTAGTGCGTTACTAACAGGCGATATTGAAGCCCGTGCTGAAAGAAGTTTACTTAACTATTCTTTAGTTGATTTAAAAAGTGATGTGTTAATTGCTCCGCATCATGGTAGTAAAACCTCATCAACAATAGGATTTTTACAACAGGTTGATCCAAAATGGATATTAATTCCTGTCGGTTATAGAAATCGTTTTCACCATCCACATTTTAGTGTATTAAAACGTTATCAGCAACAAGGATATCAATGGTTTTCAACTGCTAAAGGTGGTGCTTTACAAGTATTTATGACTCAGGAAGGACAGCAACTAATGATTTATCGAGATAAATTTGGGAAGTATTGGAATTTTCACTAAGTGTTCTTAAATAATAAAGTGCAATAGTTAATGGTTAATGCTACTGCACTTCTAATCATTATAATTTTGCCATTTCAACTTGTAACTGTTTAACTAATTGAGGGGCGGATGTTTTCCCATGGTTAAAAAGGGTGACAAATTTTTCTTGAGTCATTTGATAAAAGGCAGGTTTTTGTACTGCTGTAACCGCTAATAAATCAGCTATTGCCGCTAAATGTTCACCTTCTCCTTTAGACATATTGGCACTTAAATTCATCCAATTAACATTAGCAAACTCAATTGCTTGTTGAGTATTGGAGCTAGAAGGTGATGAATCTTTAGAAACATTGGTTGATGTTCCTGTTGTAGAATCAGAAACATTGGTAAAGGTTTGTGAACTTGCAGCAATAGTGTCAGTTACGGCTGAACAGCCTGATAATACAATATTTATAGCAATAATCAAGCTTGCTTGGTAGTAATGATTTTTCATAATAAGTGGGTAAATTTAGAAAATAGAAAATAGAAAATAAAGAATTTAACTCAAATAAATAACCTTCCAAGATCCTATTCCTAGTTTAAATAGATATTCAAGCGATGTATTTTGCATAATTATCCTAGATACTTAAAATAAAAAGAGTAAAACTGTTATTCTAAATGATTTAAGGGGAAAATAAAAATGAAAAACCGTTAATAATATTGGCATCAATATCCTTTTTAATCCTCGATAATGCGTGTTTCACACCTTTGTTGTATGATGGTACTTGTATTCCTTTATACTTATGTTTGATTAAAAGCACAATTTACCCTAGAATTTAGAGAATATGTAGAGTTATAGTTTAAGTGTCTGAATTAATTGTAATATTTACTTAACTATTTTTGAAATTTGCCAAGATAAAAAGCTATTGGATTCTTGAAATATGAGCCGAAAAAATCGCCCTTACCTTTTCTATGACACCACTAGTTCAGTGTGTACTAGCTGTTTACATCCTGTAGAAGCTAAAATACTTATAAAAGAAAATAATGTTTATTTAGAAAAATGGTGTCCCGCTCACCATACTGAGCGCGTACTTATCAGTGATGATGCTGATTATTATCGTTTGTGTCGTGAAATATATATTAAAGCACCCGAAATGCCTGAGCATTTCAAAACCAAAATGCAATATGGTTGCCCTTTTGATTGTGGATTATGTCCTGACCACATGCAGCATTCTTGTGTAAGTATTATTGAAATAACCGAACAATGTAATTTAAGTTGCCCTGTTTGTTATGCAGAATCCGCACCAAATCATGGTCGTCATTTGCCCATTCATGATGTTATTGCCATGTTAGATACGGTTGTTAAACATGAAGGGGAAGCGGATGTATTGCAAATATCTGGTGGTGAACCAACTATACATCCTGATTTTTTTACTATTTTAGATGCAGTGCGTGAACGACCTATTCGACATTTAATGATTAATACAAATGGCTTACGCATAGCTCAAGAACCTGAATTTGTTAAGCGTTTAAGTCAATACAAACCTGGTATAGAGATTTATTTGCAATTTGATTCTCTACAAAATGAGGTGTTAAAGCATTTACGAGGAGCGCGACTTATTGACATTCATCAAGCGGCTTTAGAGCAATTAGAGAGGTATAATATTTCTACAACATTAGTGATGACAGTAAAGAAGGGGCTTAATGATGATGAAATCGGGGAAGTTATTCAACATGGCTTAAAATGGCGTTGTGTCCGTGGGGTAAATATACAACCAATACAAGATGCTGGGCGAGTAGAAGATTTCACCACAAAACATCGGTTAACGGTTTCTGAAATTCGTCGTAAAATTGCAGAACAATCAAACTTATTTAGTTTAGACGATATAATGCCCGTACCTTGCAATCCTGATACTTTAGCAATGGCTTACGCTTTAAAACGTAATAATGAAACGTTCCCGTTAACACGTTGGTTAAAACCTGCTGATTTATTAATGGGGTCTAAAAATACGATAGTTTTTGAACGTGATGCAAGTTTAAAAAAACAGTTGTTTAAGCTTTTTGCCACGAATTTATCACCACTTAAACAAGATCAGTGTCTTTCAGAATTATTATGTTGCTTACCAAAAATTGCAACAGAAAATTTAAGTTATGACAATGTTTTTAGAGTATTAATCGTACAGTTTATGGATGTTCGTAATCTTGATATTCGTGCTTTAAAAAAATCCTGTGTTCATATTGCTCAAACTAACGGTAAGTTAATTCCATTTGAAGCCTTCAACTTATTTTATCGGGGTGAGCGTATGGAGGTGACAAAAACTATTCGTCAAGAAATTGCGACATGGACACAACAAAGATCTATTGATTAGTTACTGTTATAAATTGCCCAAATTTAAAATATTAGCGATAATAACTAATTCGTAATAAGGTTATTTTTGCTATTTTAAAGAATAAAACTATTTTATATAACTCCATAAGCTTTAATAAAAATTATGTTACTAATTCCCGCAATTGATTTAAAAGAAGGAAAATGCGTAAGATTACGTCAAGGACGCATGGAAGATAATACCGTATTTTCAGATGATCCTGTTGCTGTTGCAGGACGTTGGCTTGAAGGTGGCGCAAAACGAATTCATCTTGTAGATTTGGACGGTGCATTTGCGGGTAAGCCTAAAAATGCTGATATTATTCACCGTATTGTTCAGAATTATCCTGATATTCCCGTACAGATAGGAGGAGGAATCCGTGATAAAGAAACCATAAAATCTTATTTAGAGGCGGGGGTTAAATACGTTATTATTGGTTCTAAAGCCGTAAGCGATACTGACTTTGTTAAGGAGATTGCGCTTGAATTTGCGGGACATATTATCATTGGTTTAGATGCGAAAGATGGCAGAGTAGCGATTAATGGTTGGTCAAAATTATCAGATCACAATGTGATTGATTTAGCGAAGAAATTTGAAAATTATGGTGTAGAAGCAATTATTTATACAGATATTGCACGCGATGGAATGATGCAAGGTGTAAATATTGAAGCGACAGTCAAATTAGCGCAAGCAATTAATATTCCTGTTATTGCCTCAGGAGGTATTACTAATATAGATGATATTCATGCTTTAGGGAAAGTAGCAAATGAAGGAATTATGGGTGCAATT
>DAOUSN010000027.1 GCA_030627205.1 Methylococcaceae bacterium | reverse complement strand
CCTAATTCATTGCCAGAATTAAAGACTTTTTTAGAAAAGCAGGAAAATAATAAAGTATCAACAAATAAAATCATCGAAAAGTTGATTAAATCTTATAACCTTGATAAAGAAAATGAGCAGGCTTTAAATCTTGAGCTAAGTGCGGTTGATGCGACGATTAAAACACTTCCAAATGAATTAGTTATTTCATCGGCTAATGAGGAAGATTTAAGCTTGGCTGAAAATATTAACTCTGACGATCTATCAACTAAACTAACGACAGCTAATAGCACTAAAAAGAGTATTGTCAATCAAAGAAAAACAGAGGAAGAAAAAGTTAAACGGCTTTTTAATAACAAAATTATTCCTATTGTAAAAAATTCTGAAAATAATCAGCGTTTAGGTGTCATCGCAATAGATATTGAAAATATAGCTATAAACCAATTACTTAAGCAACCTAAACATCATTTTATAACCCTACAAGATGCGCTTAATGTTGTAGAAAGCCAAATTAAAATTAACACTGAAAAACTAGGTGTCATCAATAGCTGTTTTGATTATTTACTTTTAGAAGCAGATGATGCGTTACATGAAGCCTTTAAAGTAAGGATTCCTGCCGATATGCAGCATTACAGCAAAATGCCAATATTAAAAAGCAGACTAAAAAGTAAGCATAAATTAAAAACCTCATTTTCAGAACAGCAACGCCATGCTCTCTACCTTTCTCATGTAAAAAAGACCGTAGAAATAAAATCTGTTGATGAAACAGGTTATAAATTGGCGGCGACTCTTTTATTAAAAGCCTATGAAAGCATACTTTCAAGCGAACATCATAAACAAAAAACGGGGCTGAATATCCGAATCATCAAACCTGATGATGTTCAAATAGAGTATATCCCTGTTAGCAGTATGATAGGCAGTGGTGGAGAAGGGTTAACGGCGGGCTTATTACTTTATCTGGTGATTGCTAACATTCGTAGTAGTATGATGACCAAAGGCAGTTATAGTGCTAAAGGAAGCTTTTTATTATTGGACAATCCTTTTTCTAAAGTTAATAAAATTGATTTAATCCGCCCTCAAACGCAATTAGCCAAAAAACTAGGCATTCAACTTATTTTTGCAACAGGGATTGAAGACCTTAATGCTATTGGAGAATTTGAACATATAATCCGCTTGCGTAAGGATAAAATCGACAATAATAGTAATCGTCAATATGTAGAAATTGAAGGAAAAAAAGCCAATGAAATTGGAGACACTCTTAATTTTGATAAATATAAAATAGAATCTATAGGTTTTAGCTTTAATCTTGAAGAAGAACGCGAGGCTTCACAAGAGGCTTCACAAGAGGCTTCACAATGAAAGGGGCAGAAGAATTTTTACGACTTCTTACGCAAGGAAAAGGAAAGAAAAAAAACTTTGAACAAATGATGGGGGCGCATATTCATATTTTTCCTGAATACAAAAATGAATCTGAGCAACCTCAGCATTTAAGAGAAATCATTGATTTTCTTTCTAATGACGAAAAAATACAACTGCCGTCAATGAATGGTAAATCTTGGCGAGCTGGAAATCCTAGTCTGCCAAGTTGGATAATGATTAATCTCATCGAATCTACAACATCTATTATTCCTAAAGCTTATGCCTGGCACCCTAAACTTGCGCCTTTTGTTGATAATTTAAACCTTAAACAAAAGGAAGTGGCTTTTAAAATCAGTGAATATTTAAAGCACAACACGGATAAAGGAAAATTTGAATTTTTAATTCCGCGCCGAGAACGCTCTTTAAAAATATTTAAGGATGAAAAAAGGCTGGATAGCCTTTCTAATAAAGGTCATTTATTAAGCAATAATCTAAGCTTAGAAGAACTTGGTTGCTATGATGTCAATTGGCCGATACCTTATAAACAACCTTCAACACCCTGTCCAAATAAAGCTTTTCTCATTATTGAAAATCATCATACTTTTGCAAGTTTCTGTAAATGGAATGAAACCGCTCGACATTATTCAGGCATTGGCTATGGCGCAGGCGAAGCTTTTTCTAGCTTAGAAAATGACAGTATTGAAGAGATTATTAGTTTACTAAACGCAAGTGAAATAAAATATTTTGGTGATATTGACCCCAAAGGAATTAGTATTCCTGCGCGAGTCAACCAAGCCCGTATTGCAAAAGCTATGCTACCTATATTACCTGAAATTGAGCTTTATGAATGGTTGCTAGAAAATGGAATTAAACGCTCTTTACTAAAAGGTAAACAATCTAGTTATCTTACTGGCTGGCTTTCTGAAAGTATAGAAGAAAAAATAAAGCAGTTGTTTGCAGAGAATATTTGGTTTCCGCAAGAAGCTTTAGGCTACGAAGAATTACAATTTCATTACTAGTTGTATATTTTTACTCTTATAAATTCCCACGCAGAACGTGGGAATTAAATTATGTACTTTATAAATAAATTTATTAAAAATAAAATTTAATACATATCTCTTTTCTTAACCATTAACTAAATAGTGGGTAAAAATACTGGCAAAATAACCTAAAGCAATCACAGGTGTCCATTTCATGTGAGTAAAAAAGGTATATTTATGGTTTGATTGTCCCATTAACGCAACGCCCGCCGCAGAACCGACCGATAACATTGAACCCCCAACACCTGCAGTTAATGTCACTAACAACCATTGATACAAGTCCATATCCAGACCCATATTTAACACCGCAAACATCACAGGAATATTATCAATCACAGCAGATAATCCTCCGACCAAAATATTAGCAGTTGTTGCCCCTAAACCATCATACATAGCGAGCGATAATAATTCTAAATAACCAATGTAAGCTAAACCGCCGACTGAGAATACGACCCCAAAGAAGAAAAATAAGGTATCCCATTCAGCATCACGAATTTTATCAAAAATATCAAAAGGATTAACTTCATCGGCTTCTTTTTCAGTTAAATTAATGCTATAACCATAAATCATTAAAATAGAAAGTCCTGCCATCATTCCCATAAAAGGCGGTAAATGAAGGAATTGTTTAAAACAAACGGCGGTTGCAATCGTCATGGCAAATAAAACACAAATCGTGATTGCACCCTGTTTCATCACAACAGCTTCTTCATTCGTTGCAAGGGGTTTTTCATCAGGAACGGCAAGATACATAAAAAAGGCAGGAATAATATAATTAACAACCGAGGGAATAAATAAACTAAAGAAATCAAAGAATTCCACATAACCTGCTTGCCATACCATTAACGTAGTAATATCGCCAAAAGGACTAAATGCCCCGCCTGCATTGGCAGCAACGACTAAATTAACAAAGCCAATCGCAATAAATTTAGGACTATTTGCTCCCACTGCGGTTACCACTGCACCGACTAATAAGGCGGAAGTTAAATTATCAGCGACTGCCGATAAAAAGAAAGTAATAATCCCTGTAATCCAAAATAATTGTTTATAATTAAATTCTTTTCTAATCATCCAAGAACGTAAAGCTTCAAACACATTACGTTCTGCCATGGCATTAATATAAGTCATGGCAACTAACAAGAACAACATTAACGCCGCATATTCTTTTAAATCAAATTCAATTTCTTCATGCAGTTCTTCAATAGGAACACCCATAGACGTTGCTAAAACAGCCGCATGCGCCCAAATAATGGCGGCGGCTAAAATAACAGGTTTCGATTTACTTAAGCCCGTAAATTCTTCTGCCATCACAAAACCATAAGCGATGATGAAAATAATGACCGTATAAATACCTCGTTCTGTGCCTGTGAGACCTAAAATATTTGCCCCCTCTTTTTCTTCTACAACAGCCGTGACTAATTCCTCAGCCATACCAAGTTCAGGTAATAAAAACAATGATGCAAAGATCAAAAATAAGCGTAACAAAATAACCTCCTACCGAATAAGGTGGATTAATAAAGGGGAAAAAAATTAACCTTAAATGGTAACATTATATAATAATCTTTGTCATTTAATGGCTTGCAGTATATTATTATCCATTCTATTTTTAATCGCTTGTATAAGCACACTTTAATAATTCATGTATCAGTATAACGACGACGATCAAACTCTTATTAACGAACGTGTTACTCAGTTTAGAGGGCAAACCCAGCGTTATTTAAAAGGGGAAATAGGTGAAGATGAATTTCGCGCCTTACGCCTGATGAATGGCATTTATATTCAAATACACGCCCCCATGTTACGAATTGCAGGCCCTTATGGTCTGCTCTCGTCAACACAATTTCGTAAATTAGCCAGTATTGCACGGGATTATGATAAGGGTTACGCTCATATTACCACCCGTCAAAACATTCAATTTAATTGGCCTAAATTAGAACAAATTCCTGATATTTTGGAAGAACTCGCCAGTGTTCAAATGCACGCGATTCAAACCAGTGGTAATTGTTTGAGAAATACCACGGCTGACCATTTAGCAGGTGTCTGTACCGATGAATTGGAAGACCCGCGTCCGTATTGTGAAATTATTCGTCAATGGACAACGTTGCATCCTGAATTTGCTTATTTACCGCGTAAGTTTAAAATTGCAGTCAGTGGAACGAAACAAGATAGAGCGGCAACCCAGTTTCATGATATTGGGGTTCATATTGTCCGAAATGAAGCAGGAGAAAATGGCTTTAGAATTTTAGTCGGGGGCGGTTTAGGACGAACCCCTGTGATTGGTACTGAAATTCGCCCTTTCTTAGAAAAGAAACATTTATTATCTTATTTAGAAGCGATTTTGCGGGTTTATAATCTCAAGGGTCGCCGTGATAATAAATATCGCGCCCGAATCAAAATTTTAGTCCGAGAAACGGGGATTGAACGAATGCGTGAAATGGTGGAAACTGAATGGTTAAAAATCAGAGCAGACATGGAAGTTTCAAACGCAACTTATGAGGCTATGATTGCTCAATTTGCACCGCCGATTTATGAGGATAATGCACGTAACAATGAAAGTTTTAACGTCTTATTAGCACAAAATAAAGCCTTTGCTACTTGGGTAAAACACAATACGGTAGAACATCGGGTTGCAGGTTATCAAGCGGTTTTTGTGTCATTAAAATCCCCTGATTCTCCTCCCGGAGATATTACCGATAGCCAATTAGATGCCATCGCAGATCTAGCAGATGCTTATAGTTTGGGTGAAATTAGAACCACCCATCGACAAAATTTAGTTTTAGCTGATGTAAAACAAGTTGATCTTTATCTGCTTTGGCAACAACTAAACCCATTAGAATTAGCAACGCCTAATATAGGCACAGTAACCGATATAATTTGTTGCCCGGGATTAGATTTTTGCAGTCTTGCTAATGCAGGCTCAATTGATATAACGAAAGAAATTAACCAAGCTTTAGATGATTTAGATTATATTCATAATCTAGGCGATTTAAACGTTAATATTTCAGGCTGTATGAACGGGTGCGCGCATCAAAGTGTCGGGCATATTGGTATTTTAGGGGTGGATAAAAAAGGCGAAGAATGGTATCAATTTACGCTAGGTGGCTCTTCAGAAAATGAAGCCGCTATTGGTGAGCGTTTAGGGAAAGCAATTGCTAAAGATAAAGTAGCACAAACGCTCATTGATATTTTAACAATTTATATTCAACATCGTGATAGTGAAGAAGAAAGTTTTTTAAATACTGTTAATCGTATTGGAATCAGTCCATTTAAGGAGAAAGTTTATGCAAATCATTAAAGATAAACAATTAACAACCAATAATTGGTCTTATATTGCAGATGATGCGGTATTGGTTGAGGGAGATATTACGATTTCATTAACCCGTTGGAATGAAGAAAAGGTTTTATTAAAAAATCATCAAGGTAACGTGGGCGTGCGACTTGATTCTGATGCTGATGTTAATGAATTAATCAATGATGTTGCTTCATTAACTTTAATAGAACTCAATTTTCCAGCTTTTACCGATGGACGCGGATTTTCTCAAGCAAGAATTTTAAGAAAAGACTTAAATTATCAAGGTGAAATTCGGGCTGTTGGCAGCTATATGGCAGACCAAGTCTTTTATTTATCCAGAGTGGGTGTTAATGCTTTTCAAATGGAAAATAGTGATGATTTAGCCGTGGTTTTATCCACATTAAATGATTTTTCAATTAAATATCAAGCCTCTTCACACTAAACTTTATTCTTAATTATCATGACTCATCGTACTGCGAAAATTGAACGAAATACGCTTGAAACCCAAATCAAACTTTCTATAAATCTTGATGGCACGGGAAAATCAACCTTTATCACTGGAGTCCCTTTTCTTGACCACATGTTAGACCAAATTGCCCGACATGGATTAATTGATATAGATATTGATTGTAAAGGGGATTTAAAAATTGACGCGCATCATACCGTTGAAGATATAGGCATTACCTTAGGGCAAGCATTTAAACAAGCTTTAGGCGATAAAAAAGGACTGTATCGTTATGGTCACGCTTATGTTCCGCTTGATGAATCGCTATCAAGAGTGGTAATAGACTTTTCAGGTCGCCCGGGTTTATATTATGACGTTGATTTTTCACGCGCAATGATCGGGACTTTTGATGTTGATTTGTTTCGTGAATTTTTTCAAGGGTTTGTCAATCATGCAGGCGTTTCTTTACACATAGATAATTTAAAAGGGCGTAATGCGCATCATATTGCTGAAACCATTTTTAAAGCTTTTGGTCGAGCAACAAGAATGGCCATAACGGCTGATCCAAGAATGCAGGGGATTATTCCATCCACAAAAGGAAGTTTATAATGTCAACGGTTGCGGTTATTGATTATGGCATGGGGAATTTACATTCTATTGCTAAAGCGTTACAAAAAGTCGCGATAAACACAGAGATAATAATTACAAAGGATGCTAGAGAAATATTAGCCGCTGATCGGGTGGTTTTCCCAGGCGTGGGTGCAATAGGAAATTGTATGACTGTCTTAATAGAATCAGGGTTAGCAGAAGTTATTAAAGAAGTGGCTAATAATAAACCTTTACTGGGAATTTGCTTAGGAATGCAAGCGTTATTATCGGCTAGTGAAGAAAGTCAGGGTGTCGAATGTTTAGCTATTTTTTCAGGTCAAGTGATTCATTTTCCTAAAAACGTAATTGATGCCAAAGGGGCAGTTTTAAAAATACCGCACATGGGTTGGAATCAAGTTAAACAACAGCCGCATCCTTTATGGAAAAATATTCCTGATAACAGCCGCTTTTATTTTGTGCATAGTTATTATGTACAAGCCAATAATAACAAAGATATTGCGGCAACCACAGATTACCCAGAAGCATTTACCTGTGCATTAGCAAAAGAAAATATTTTTTCGGTACAATTTCATCCAGAAAAAAGCCAAACAGTAGGCTTGCAATTATTGAAAAATTTTTTAGCTTGGAATGGAAGCAATATTCAAAAATCAGGTAAAAAGGCTACATAGATATTTTAGCAACTAAACCACCATAACGTACCACTTTTTGATTAACTGAATCAATGAAAATAGATTTATTAGCAACAATCTTAACCATTTTTTTTGCTCGTGTGATCCCTGTATAAATTAATTCCTTAGTTAACACAGGATTTAAACTATCTGGTAAAGCGATTAAAACTTCAGTAAATTCTGAGCCTTGGCTTTTATGAATCGTCATGGCAAATACGGTTTCATAGCTAGGTAATCGACTGGGTAGTATTTTTTTAATTGAACCGTCTGCATTAAGAAAAAAAACCATTAATTTACCTTGTTGATGACTATCTGTAAGACATAACCCTATGTCTCCATTGTAAAGTTGAGTAGCCACATGATTTTTAGTAATCATGATGGGCTTACCATTGTACCAATGGCCTGATAATCCTAGCTTTTTTTCAACTAAACGATTAATTTCATTAACCCCATTATGACCATTACGGTTAGGGCATAAAACTTGAAAGGCGTTGAAAGCGGTATAAATATCTTTAAAATTAACCTGTTGTTGAATAAGATTCATAAAATGATAGTATTTTCCAGCAATATAATTAATTAAATTATCCTCTAATAAAGTAACTATTTTTCCATCTATTTTCAATAAATTCCATGCGTCAATAGCTCGCTGTTCATTCACAGCAACCGCTAAGGCTTTAATAGTACCGCCAAAACGATGAGATTTTAACAACTCAACGGTATTCTCTTTGAGGCTAAAGGTTAAATCGGCTAAGACTGAACCTGACTCCACCGAAGCTAATTGATCTTTATCACCTAACAAAATTAACCTTGCATCTTGTTTTAAGGCATCAACTAATTTACTCATTAACGCTAAATCCACCATTGATGCTTCATCTATCACTACAACATCATAAGGCAATTGATTATCAGCATGATGCTTGAAATAAGGTGACGGAGGAGATTTTGCACCAAGTAACCGATGAATAGTGCTGACTTCTTCAGGAATTATTTGTTTAATTGCTTTTGGACAATTTAATCCTTGCTTACTATGGCCAATAGATTCTTGTAAACGCATAGCAGCTTTTCCAGTTGGAGCAGCCAAAGCGATCTGTAATGGTTTAGAGTTAAGTTGCTGTAATAATGCTAAAATTTTTACAACCGTAGTTGTTTTTCCTGTTCCAGGCCCACCAGTCACAATCGCAAACGCTTTCGTTAATGCTATTTTTGCAGCCTGTCGTTGCCAATCTATTTCATCTTTATAATTGAGTGGAGGGAAATACTGATTAAGTCCATCGTCTAAGCCTTTAATTTGATAATCATTTGTTAGTAATTGTTTTAATTGTCTAGCTAATCGCGTTTCATAAAACCAATAGCGATGGGTGTATAAACAATTTTCTTGAACAATAAGTGGTTGTGGTAATAAATTTTCGTTAGTATTTAAATCTACTAATAACGCTAAACCAGAGGCTAAAATTAGCTGTTGATCTTTTTCATTAATTCTTAAATAACTATGTCCTTGTGATTGTTCAAAAGAAAGTCGGGTGATTAATAATTTAAAATATGGTTTTTGTACTAATTCTAAATGACTTCTTTGGCTTAAAAATTCTGCAAAAGCTAAGTCTAAACGGCTAAAAGTTAAGTTGTTTAAATTGATTTCTAATTTCATTATTTATTATTTTATAAGTAGCCACGTCCTATCACTAATAATTATTTTAGCAGATTTAAGTGGCACTTGGAATAATTACTATTGCGAATCATTCGTATTTGTATTAAGATAAGGACTTCTTTCTTCGTGGAATCTTTATGTTATCCTCTAAATCCTCTTTAGCGATCATTATTTCAAGCTTATTATTAACCTCAAATGTGCAGGCAATTACCGCTGATGAGCTAGCCATTCAATTTGAAACCTATAAAAAACAACAAGCTCTTGCATTGAAAAAAATTACTCAAGAAAACTCGGCGTTAAAACAACAAAATAAACTACTAAAAAATAAATTTGAAAGCACTCAAAAACAAGTTAAAAATAATACTATCGCGGTTGAAACCGTGAGTGATAATGTAACCGTTGCCTCAAAAATAGGACAATGGTTTAATAAAACAACAATAGGCGGTTATGGCGAATTACATTACACCAATCGTAGTCGTGAAAATTCCAGTCATCAAGAACAAGTTGATTTTCATCGTTTTGTTTTATTTTTTGGTCATGAATTTTCAGATAATTTACGCTTTTTTTCTGAATTAGAACTTGAACATTCCATTGCAGGCGACGGCAAAAAAGGTGAAATTGAATTAGAGCAAGCTTATATAGAATATGATTTTAACGATCAATTATCCGCAAAAGCAGGGTTATTTTTAATGCCTGTCGGAATTATGAATGAAACCCATGAACCCGATACTTTTTATGGGGTAGACCGTAATGAAGTTGAAAAATATATTATTCCTGCCACCTGGTGGGAAGCCGGGATTGGCGCGAGTTATAAATTTGATAATGGCTTAAGTTTGGATGCCGCTTTGATGACAGGTTTAGAAATGAGTAATAAATATTCTATTCGCTCAGGTCGTGGTAAAGTATCGAAAGCACAAGCAAATGAACCTATCATTGTTGGTCGTGTTAAGTATACAGGCTATCCTGGCTTAGAAGTAGCAGCCACTGTTTTACATCAAACGGATATGGGGCAAGGTGATAATCCCAGTGCAGAAATGACTAATATAGGGTCAGGGACTTTATTTGAAACCCATGCAATTTATAGTCATAGCTTAGGGCCTGGTGTCTTAACCGCTAAAGCACTTTATAGTCGTTGGAGTATTAATATAGATGGGGATGCCGACCAAGCCGCAGAAACCCAATATGGTTGGTATTTAGAACCGAGCTATCGTTTACCCACCACTTATGGTGATGTAGGTGTTTATGGACGCTTTCAAAAACTTAACTATTATAGTGGAAGTGATAAAAACTATGATATATGGGAAGCGGGGGCAAATTGGTGGATACATGAAAATGTAGTTTTAAAAGCAAATTATATCTATAAACAAGATACCTTACAGGCAAATAAAGATGAACGCGGCTTTGATTTAGGGATAGGGTATAGTTTTTAATCTTTCTATATTTAAATATAAATAAATCATGTTAAAAAAAATAACCTTATTATTTCTTATTAATTGCTCGTTTGTTTATGCAGAAACTTACCAAAGCAAAGAAGAATTTTTAAATAATATCTTTACTGGAAGTATTCCAGAACCTCAATTATTATGGGTTAGCAAAGCAATAAAACCCCGTGTTGAAAAAATTCTTCAACATAAAACACATTTTTTACGCACGCGCTATTGGCAAAATGAAACACAAACCGTCTGGATCTTAGATGAAATAGGTAAAATGAAACTGATTACGATTGCCGTGGTGATTAAACAACAACAAATCACCCAATTAAAGGTACTCGCCTTTAGGGAGAGTAGAGGTTGGGAGGTCAAACATGATTTTTTTACACAACAATTTAAAGGCTTAAGTTTAGCTGATAATTTGCAATTAACGCAACCGATAGATGGAATTTCAGGGGCAACGCTTTCTGTGCGTGCTTTAACGAAAATGGCGACACTGGCTTTATTATTTAATCAAACCATTAATGAAGAAAAATAGCCCTTCTTTTTGGCGATTACTTTATAAAGCTCATCGTTATATGGGATTAATATCCGCCTTAGTTTTATTAATGCTTGCGGTAACAGGGATTGCATTAAATCATACCGAAACCTTAAAGCTAGATAATAGATTTATTCAAAATAAGGCTTTATTAAATTGGTATGGAATCCTTGCACCTACTACTAGCCAAGTTTTTAAAACCCCTAATTATTATCTAAGTCAATTTAACCAACAAATTTATTTAAATAAACAGTTTATTATAAATTCTTCTGATAAATTACAAGGAACAGTTGAAACCAAGGATTTTATTGCCGTTGCTTTAGAAAATTCAATCTTATTACTCTCGTTAACAGGTGATATTATTGAACAGATTGAGCATCTTAATTTAGAGAAAATAGGGATTAATAGTCGTCAACATATTTTCATTCAACAATCAGGAAAAGTGTTAGTGACTAAGGATGGCTTATTAAGCTGGCAAGAAGCAACGACGACAGAAATTCAATGGGTACAAACCGTCAAACTACCTAAATCAATAGACACATCTATTAAACAAGAATTTCGCGGTAAAATTTTACCTTTAGAACGCGTTTTTCTTGATCTACACAGTGGACGTTTTTTTGGGAAAACTGGGGTGTTAATAGTTGATGCCTGTGGAGTTCTATTAATTTTATTAATATTCTCAGGATTTAGTATCTGGTTAAAATACAAACTTAGAAAATTATTCCATTAATAAAAAAACGTAATTTCAATATTTAGATAGTCAACATCCTTGTCAACTGTTCTTTAAAACTAAGCTAGAGCTTGAAAGACAATAAGCTAACCCCGTATAACTTACGGTTAAAAACAAGCTTTCATGGCTTCACCAATTTGTGTCGGTGATTGCACAACATTAATATTTGCAGCTTTGAGAGCAGCAATTTTCCCAGCAGCCGTTCCTTGTCCACCAGTGATAATTGCCCCAGCATGTCCCATCCGTTTTCCAGCAGGTGCAGTTTGTCCTGCAATATAAGCAACAACAGGTTTATCAACATGCGCCTTAATATACTCCCCTGCTTCTTCTTCTTCACTGCCACCAATTTCACCGACCATCACAATGCCTTTAGTTTGTTCATCCTCTTGAAATCGACTAATAACATCAATAAAATTCATTCCATGAATAGGGTCGCCACCAATACCGACACAAGTACTTTGACCTAAACCTTGAGCCGTTGTTTGTGCAACCGCCTCATAAGTTAATGTCCCAGAGCGGGAGACAATCCCAATTGAACCTTGTTGATGAATATATGCTGGCATAATTCCTATTTTACATTCACCAGGAGTAATAACTCCAGGACAATTAGGACCAACTAGTAACACATCTGTTCCTTGCATCGCCGCTTTTACGTTTAACATCTGTAAAACAGGAATGCCTTCGGTAATACAAATAATAAGAGTAATCCCCGCATCAATCGCTTCTAAAATTGCATCAGCGGCAAAAAAAGGAGGAACATAAAGCATACTCGCTGTTGCTCCAGTGGTTTTAACAGCTTCCTCAACAGTATTAAAAACAGGTAACCCTAAATGGGTTTGCCCACCACGATTAGGAGTGACCCCACCAACTAATTGAGTCCCATAAATTATGGCCTGTTCTGAATGAAATGTTCCATGTTTACCAGTAAAGCCTTGGCAAATAACTTTTGTCTGTTGGTTAATTAAAATACTCATGCGACCTCCGCTAAACTCACAACTTTTTCAGCTGCTGCTTCCAAATCATCAGCAGCCACAATTTCCATTTTAGATTGACTTAATAATAAACGCCCTTCTGAGGCATTTGTACCTTCTAAACGCACCACAATAGGAATCTCCACCTTAACTTGTTCAATTGCCGTTAAAATACCTTGTGCAATCACATCACATTTAACAATTCCACCGAAAATATTAACTAACATTGCTTTCACTTGCTTATCAGATAAAATTAATTTAAAAGCTTCAGTTACTTTTTCTGTAGTTGTACCACCACCAACATCCAAAAAATTAGCAGGTCTTCCACCTTTTAATTTCACTAAATCCATTGTTGCCATTGCCAGCCCTGCTCCATTAACCATGCAACCAATATTACCTTCTAACGAAATATAATTTAAATCAAATTTTGCAGCTTCATTTTCCTTATCATCTTCTTGCGAAGGGTCTTTTAATACCGCTATATCACTATGAGTTGCCACCGCATTATCATCAAAATTAATTTTGGCATCAATCGCTAATAAATCACCCGTATCAGTCTCAATTAAAGGATTAATTTCAATTTGACTCGCATCTTTAGCAAGCATTAATTGATACATACCCCTCATAATAGTTTCTAGGGCTTTAAACTGACTTTTCTGTAGACCTAAAGCAAAAGCAATTTTTCTACATTGATAACCCTGTAAACCTGCCGCTGGATGTATATTTAAGCTAATAATTTTTTCAGGGGTTGAATCTGCAACCGTTTCTATATTCATACCTCCTTCACTGGAAGCAATAAAAATGACGCGTTCACTACCTCTATCAACCAATAAACTTAAATAAAATTCGCGTTTAATAATTGAAGTCTTTTCAACTAAAACTGATTCTATTGGCAGACCTTCGTTTCCTGTTTGCTTAGTAACTAAACGGCTACCAAGCATTTGTTGGGTAATTTCCTCAACCTCAGCTAATGTTTTAGCCAATTTAACCCCCCCGACTTTACCGCGCCCTCCTGCATGAACTTGGGCTTTAATAATCCACGGTGATTCTTTGAGTAACTTTGCCGCATTAATCGCTTCTGTTACCGATGTCGCTAATTGGCTATCTGGTGTAGCAATATCAAAAGCTTTAAATAATTGCTTCGCTTGATATTCATGAATATTCATCTGTATTTATTTCCTCTTAGAATTAAAGATTAAAAGACTACGCTTTTGTTGATTTATCAATGCTATGATAAATTAACAAATTTTACTTAACTATTTAATGAATTTTTATGATGTCAGCTAACAAAACTGAAACCATTTATCCTTGCCCGTTTTCTAAAGGTTATGGCATTCCTAGCAAACAAGCATGGCTATTTTTAAAGGTTTTTTTACTATACAGAGTAATACTTTCAAGTTTGTTAGTCATTTTGTATGAAAGTCAACTATCACAAATTTTAATTGCCACCAATTATCTACAATTATATAATTACAGTAGCAAAATTTATCTTATTTTATCGGTTATTTCTTTTTTTATCGCATTTTGGCCAACTATAAGTTACAGCATTCAAACACAAAGTATTATTTTTGTCGATATAATCGTTATCACGTTAATTATGCATAGTTGTGGTGGAATTAATAGCGGCTTTGGTATTTTATTAGCAGGTTCACTTGCCGCATCAGGATTACTCATTGGCGGACGATGCTCAATGGTATTTGCAGCCCTTTCTACGGCCTCAATATTCACAGAGCAAGTATATGCCATTCGCTTAAACGAAGTTTCAATTAACACTTACCCAACAGCAGGAATGTTAGGAGCAACTTTTTTCATTACTGCATTTTTATCTTATGTTTTAGCTAAACGGTCTGAACAATCAGAGTTATTAGCAAATAAGCAACAGCAAACTATTTTTACCTTAGAAGCTTTAAACCAATATATTATTCAACATTTACAATCAGGAATTATTATTATTAATAAGCAAGAGCAGGTACTAACTATTAACGAGGCGGCTTTAAGTTTATTTTTTCAATGCAAAACCCCATTGAAATTAGGAGATGTATCAAACCCTTTAGCACTAATTTTTCAAAATTGGCTTAATTCTCAAAACCAAGATTTCTTTGTATTACAGCGACCAAAACAAGCTAATCTACATTTACGTATTAACTTACTTATCTCTGAAAACAAAGAATTTTATATGATTATGTTAGAAGATATAAGCTTACATAATCAACGATTACAACAAGGGGTACTAGCTTCTTTAGGACGATTGACAGCTAATATTGCTCACGAAATCCGTAATCCTTTAAGTGCAATTACCCATGCTACGCAGTTATTAGCAGAAAATCCAGATTTAAGTTCACAAGATACCCGATTAACCGAAATTATTTTAAATCATAGTGGACGGGTTAATAAAATTATTAATGATATACTAAAATCATCAAAAAGAAATCCATCTAATAGAAAAAAAGTGGAACTTAATAATACCTTAACTAACTATTTACTAGACTTTAAATTAGAACATGGTATTAATAACAATTATTTACAGCTTAAACTTTGCGAAAACCAGCTATATTCATTAATAGATGTAGACCATTTTAAACAAATTATGGATAATTTATGCCAAAATTCTTTAAAGTATGGGCATCCTGAAGCAGAAACAATTATGATAACACTAAGTGAGTTAAGTGCTAACCCCTGTATAGATATTACTGATAATGGTGATTTATTAACCGCAGATATTATTAGTCATTTATTTGAACCTTTTTTTACCACCTCTGAAACTGGAACAGGTTTAGGACTTTATCTTTCCCGTGAACTAGCTGAATTAAATCAAGCGTCATTAAGTTATCAAGTTAATCGTAAGAAAAATAGTTTTCAGCTAAAATTATCAAATGCACAAAACATAAAAATTGAACTATGAAAAAAAACATTACATTAATTGTTGATGATGAGCCTGATATTTGTGAGTTATTGGAAATTACCTTAAACCGAATGGGGATAGAAACCTATAGTGCTAAAAGTGTCGCAACTGCAAAGGCATTACTTAAAACCAATAACTTTGATTTATGTTTAACTGATTTACGTCTTCCTGATGGTGATGGTTTAGAAATACTTGATTATATACAGCAGCAATACCCTAAACTTCCTGTCGCGATGATTTCCGCTCATGGAAATATGGATACGGCAATCACCGCAATGAAAAAAGGTGCATTTGATTTTATTTCTAAACCTATTGATTTAGATGGGTTACGGCAACTGATTAACAGCGCACTTAAATTATCATCAAATAATAAGAATTTAACACAAAAACAAAAAGACTCAAAAAAAATACTTTTAGGTCAATCTATAGCGATGGAAAGTCTGCGTGAGAAAATTGCTAAATTAGCACGAAGTCAAGCCGCAGTTTATATTAATGGAGAATCTGGCTCAGGTAAGGAATTAGTTGCTAAATTAATCCATCAACAGGGAATTCGTAATCACGAAGCTTTTATTGCGATTAATTGCGGTGCAATTCCTCATGAATTAATGGAAAGTGAATTTTTTGGTCATAAAAAAGGCAGTTTTACAGGGGCTGTCAGTGATAAAAAAGGACTTTTTCAGGCAGCAAATGGAGGTACATTATTTTTAGATGAAGTTGCTGATTTACCATTTTCCTTACAGGTTAAATTATTACGGGTTATTCAAGAAAAGAAAATACGCCCTGTAGGTGGTCAGCAAGAAATAACTGTTGATGTACGTTTATTAAGTGCGACCCATAAAGATTTAGCCGTCATGGTTAAAAATGGAAGTTTCCGTCAAGACCTCTATTATCGTATTAATGTCATTGAAATTAACGTCCCGCCATTACGAACCAGAGCTGAGGATATTCCTGAACTTGTAGAACATTTATTAACTCTATTATCTAAAAAAAATGGTTTTGAAAAACCCTCGCTATCTATAAGTGCTTTAAAATCCTTAAAAGCATACAGCTTTCCAGGTAATGTACGTGAATTGGAAAATATTTTAGAACGGGCATTAGCTTTATATGAAGGTTCAGTCATCAATGACGATGACTTAAACCTTCCTCTAAAAGATCATATTTTAAGTTTAAACGAAGACTACGACCCTAGCGAAACCTCATTAGAATCTTATTTAGGAATCATAGAAAGACAACTCATTCATGATGCTTTAATTGAAAATAAATGGAATAAAACCGTAACTGCAAAATATTTAGGAATTTCTTTTAGATCGCTACGTTATCGTTTACAAAAGCTTGATTTGGAATAAACCCAAACGATTAGCTTTTTATATTCTCAACATGTAAACCGCATTCTTTTTTAGACTCAGATTCCCACCACCACCGCCCTACCCTTTCATGTTGATTAGGTAGCACAGTCCGTGTACAAGGCTCGCAACCAATACTAACAAACCCCTGTTGATGAAGCAGGTTAAAAGGAACTTTATAGGCTTCTATATAGTCCCAAACTTGTGCTGAACTCCAATTAACTAAGGGGTTAAATTTAATTAAAGAGTCATTAGTAGATGAAAAAGCCGCATCAATTTGAACTTCAGGTATTTCCTGCCGAGTATCTAAACTTTGATCTCTACGTTGCCCTGTAATCCAAGCATCTAAGTGTGATAATTTGCGTTTTAATGATTCAACCTTACGGATACCACAACATTGTTGATGTCCATCTTCATAAAAACTAAACAAGCCTTTTTCTTTAACTAATTTTTCAACCGTAAGTGCATTAGGGCTTAAACATTCAATCTCAATTTGATAATGTTTTCTCACTTTTTCAATGAAACGGTAAGTTTCAGCATGTAAACGTCCTGTATCTAATGAAAAAACCTGTATCTTTTTTTTTATTTGTAAGGCCATATCAATTAAAATGACATCCTCTGCCCCACTAAACGAAATAGCAATATTATCAAATTGTTCTAATGCCGTTCTCAGTATTTTTCTTGGACTTTTATTATAAAGTTCGGTTTGTAAATTTGTAATGTCAAATGAATTCATGATTTATTTATCCTTTATATGATTAAGTTTTATCTTCATCATTAATTCCAGAAATTTCTTTTAACCGTGAAATGGCTTTAAAATTGATACTATCTTGGGGATACTCACCCTGTTTATTAACATCTCCAGCAACCATACCCATTAATAATTCTAAGGTCTCATTAACATTATGTACCACATAAATACTGAATAATCTTTTCTTAACCGCAGCTATCACTTCTTGTTTTAACATTAAATTACGTTTATTAGAAGCAGGAATAATCACCCCTTGTTTTCCAGTCAACCCTCTAGCATTACATAATTTAAAAAAACCCTCAATTTTTTCATTAACTCCTCCTATGGCCTGAACTTCACCATATTGATTAATCGATCCAGTGATAGCAAAGCTTTGTTTTATTGGAATCCGTGTTAACGCTGAAATTAAACAACATAATTCCGCTAAAGAAGCGCTATCACCATCAATATAACCATAAGATTGCTCCATAGCGATACTCGCAGAAATAGCTAAAGAAAACTGTTGTGCGTAACAATGACCTAAATAGCCTGTTAAAATCAAGACTCCTTTAGAATGAATTGCTTGTCCTAATTCTGCTTCACGTTCTATATCAATAATACCACGTGATCCAGGATGTACGGTGGTGGTAATTCTTGCAGGTGCGCCAAAAGCACTACCACCAATTTCTAATACGGTTAAACCATTGACTTTTCCAACGGCATCACCTACGGTATCAATCAAAATAGTTCCTTCCAACATTTCTTCTAATATTTCTTCAGAAATACGGCTATGACGTGCTTCACGTGCATTTAAAGCCCGTTGTATTTGTTTACGACTAATTGATTGACGTTTTCTTTTTTTAGATAAAAACCGAGTTTCACCGATAATTTCTAAACAACCATTAACATGTGCTGACAAGCGTTTTTGATTTTCAGATAAACGACAACTATATTCAATTAAACATTCTAATGCTTTGTGTGTTAACGGTTTCATCCCTAAGTTAGCCGCATGGGTTTGCATTAATACCGCAAACTGACCCATACTATTATCATCACGAACAATATCATTATCAAAATCAGCTAACACTCTAAATATCTCATCAAATTCACTATCTAACTCTTCTAAAAAATAATATGTATCCCGTGAGCCAAACAGAATAATTTTTACATTCAATGGAATTACTTCGGGTTTTAAAGTAATGGTATTAATTCCAAATTCTGAATTTGGGGTTTCAATTTCAATCAAACCCGATTGCAAAGCACGTTTTAAACCTTCCCAAACAAATGGATGGGTTAATACTTCTTCTGCATCAAGAATTAAATAACCGCCATTAGCGCGATGTAAAGATCCAGTACAAATACGTCGATAAGTAGTAACTAACGTTCCTTGATCGCTAACATATTCAATCCGTCCAAATAAATTTTGATACGTTGGGTGTGATTCATAAACCACTGGAGACCCTGTGTTTTCAGAGTAATCAACAATAATATTAGGAACATACTGTTCAGTTAAAATAATTCGTCGAGTGGTTAAATCATTTTCCTCTAAAGTACGAGAAGGCATTAAATAATCAGTAATCGTATTGGTTAAATCAGTTTTAATTTCAGCTAAAAAGCTAATAACATCATCAACACTTTGATATTTTTTATTTAATTCCTCTAATAAAGGTGCAACTGCATAATTTATGGTGTCATTATCTAGGTTTTTAATTTTTTCCACCATTGCTCTGCGCCATTGCGGTAATTCTAGCAAGGTTTCACTTAAATACTCTTCAAGTTCAGCAACATGTTGATGAAATTTTTCACGATCTGCCTGAGGTAAAAGCGCGAACTCATCATCGTCAAGTAACTTATCTTTGCGTATGGGTAAAAAAGTAATCCCGTCGCCATCACGATATAAAGCAACATTTAGGGTTCGAGATTTTTTATCGACTTTATCAATAGCACGACTATATTGCTGATTAAAATTGCGTTCTATAGCACTTTTTTTCTGTTGGTACATTGGACTTTCAAAGGTAGCAGGAAATGTAGCTAATAAATTATCAATAAGGGCTTCCATATCTTTACTAAAAATTTCTCCATAACCTGAGGGTAATTTAATAGTAATCGGTTCACGCGGTTTAGTAAAATTATTAACATAAGCATAAGAAGGTGGTGTAGGCTGCTGTTGAGCCTGTTGATTTAATGCATTGGTAATCATAGATAATCTACCAGTACTTGGTCGCCCCATCACAAAAACATTGTAACCAGGATTTTCCATCGCAACGCCAAATTTTAACGCTTCTTGAGCCCGTTGTTGACCTAAAATCCCTTGGTGTTGCTTAGGGTTAGTTTTTTCAAAATCATTTACATTCAATGCAACTTTAAGTTTTAAAGCAGTAGAATCAAGTTTTAGATGAGAAGTCATAGATTTAAAAAAATTAATTTTATAATAAACAGATTATTTTAACATTTTTTAACAAACTGAAACCTGAAACCCCATAGTTCTAATCTCATCTGCAAAATTTTCCATTGTTTCTACAGGCATTTTTTCTAAATCAACTGCTTCTGGTTGAAATGATTCCCGCTCTATGGTGTACAGCATAATTTCTTTAATTAAATTAAGTGATTTTAACCTGTCCATTAAAATTAAATAAGCCTGTTTTTCTGATTCTAATAAACCTTGATGACGATAATTAACTAAACAGGTTTGTATTTTAGTCCGACATAGATTCGTTGCAGTAATTAAATTTGAAAATTGAGCTGATGGCGATAATACTTTATTATTAATTAACAAAACACCTTCAGCAGTAACACTATCTAATTTAAACCAAATTTCACCATTATAATCATCAAGTACTTTTAAACCTTGCTGTACTTCTTTACGATGTACAAAACTTCCATTGGTAATTAAAACTAAATTTGCTTGTGGAAGTACGCCTAATTTTGTTGCACATTTAGCAATAATATTAATTGCCTTTGTAAATTCTTTTATGCTCGTTGGCTCACCATTTCCAGAAATAGCAATATCTTGGATAACACTTTGTTCTTTAGGCATATTAAAACGCTGATAAAAATCGCCATGCAAAACATCGTTTAGAAAATTATTCAGTTCTTTTTCTAATAAAGCAAAGTCCATTTTAGGGGCTGAACCTTTTTTTAAATTAGGAACTTGGCAATAAATACAACGCCAATTACAAGCATTATTTGGGTTGAAATTAATCCCGATAGATAGACCGCCAGCGCGTCTTGAAATGACAGGATAAACATAGGTTAATCCTGCGACATCACGGCTATGGTTAGTGCTTGTTAGTTTTGGTGATATTTTCATTTTTTTAAAGTTAAAAAAAGGTTTAAATCGTGGTATTCTACCTAATTAAATTTATTTTATAAATAGTTTGGAGACAAAATAATGAATGATAGAATTGTATTGCGTACAGGCGAAGCATTGGTAGCAGGTGGACCTCCTGGAACAGCAGCAGAACCTGAAATTGTTATTGGTGAACTAGATGGTCCTGTTGGCATTGCATTAGCGACATTAACTGGAGATCAAGCAAAAGGTCACTCTAAAGTGTTTGCTATTTTAAACACTGATATTCAAGTGCGTCCTGTCACCTTAATGGTAAGCAAAGTAACCGTTAACAATAATCGTTATACCAATATTTTAATGGGAACAGTACAAGCAGCTATTGCTAATGGGGTTTTAGATGCTGTGCGTGCAGGTGATATTCCTAAAGAAAAAGCAAATGACTTAGGTATTATCTGTTCAGTTTGGTTAAATCCTAGTGTTGCTAAAGATGATAATTTAGATCATCAAATTTTATTTGATATTCATCGTAAGGCAACGGCGTTAGCGATTAAAAAAGCCATGAATAATGAGCCTAGCATTGATTGGTTATTAGAAAATCAAGAAAAAATTACCCATAAATATTTTCAAATGGGTTTAGACGGTAAAATTTAATTACTGAATCTTGCATTAATTTCAAAAGCCTCGGTAAGTTTCATCGAGGCTTTTTAGTTTTAAAAATACCGAGGATAAACATGAATGAAAACCGTATTATTGAATTGGAAATTAAATTATCTTACCAAGAAGATTTAATCGAATCACTTAATAACACTGTTAGTGAGCAACAACAGCAAATTAATCGCTTAGAAAATTCATTATCGTTATTACATCAGCGTCAACAATCATTAGCTGAAACGGTTGAAGCAACACAAATTGACAATCAACCGCCACCACATTATTAATTTTCCATTATCTCCATATTACTTAACTAAATTAATACGATACCCAATCAGAAGATACAATTGTAATTACATCAGCATAAAGAATAGATGATAAAAATAATCCTGATAAAATAATTACATAACGTAATTTTTTCATAATTTATTTTCTCAAAGAAAATTTATTTAATTTCTTCAATAAAGGTATTTTCAATCGGAGTTTGGATATAATGTTTATTCTCATCCCAAAAAAAATAATAACCTTTAGGGTTAGAAGTAACTTTACCATCTCTAATTATCCAGCTTTTATTTGTAGAGCCATTAGCATAAGTAACTTTATAGCTGCCATCTAAATATTCAACGGCTTTTCTTGAAAGTTGATTTTGTTGATCTCCTGTACAACCGTTTAATAATATAATAAATAGTATTAATTTTAAAAATTTCATAATTCCGCCTTTAATTTATAATTTTTCTTTAACAATTTGATAAATTTCATCTGTTTCAACGCTAATACCTTCTAATAGAGCATCCAACTCAAGTAACTTTTCTTTAACAAAAACCTGATCTTTAATGCTATTAGTATTGATATAAACATTGAGTGCTGAACTTTTTATACCAGCATAAGCACTTATAACCGCAACTCCTGCATCACTAACAACCGTTAAACTTCCTTTATTTGCAGCAACACGAGCTAATTTGATCGCCTCTACACATGCGTGAACACAATCTAAAGGAACCATAGTTGCCTCTTTCAGAACCTGTTGAATTTTAACACTACGTTGTTCTTTTTCCTGATTCGTTAATTTAGGCAAACGATAACACGCCATAATACGATTAAAAACATCAACATCTGCTTGAATCATTGCTGTTAACTTTTTATGTAATTCCACTGATTTTTTCAATAAATCTTTCATATCTGTTTCAACATTAGCATAATCATCTTTACCAATAGTTAAACGACAAACCATACTTATCAATGCTGCTGATTGCGCGCCCATCATTGCTGCAACGCTTCCTCCACCAGGTGTTGCTGCTTTACTGGCTAACTCTTCTAAGAAAAATTCTATTGATTTATCTTTTATTTTCATTAGTACTTTAAATTTAAATTTCTATACTCCAGCATAGAAAATTTATAAGGTTTATTACGCTGGAGCGTAAAACTTAAGCTCAAATAACAAGTATATTAATCATAACCCAGCTTTTAAACTTGCTTCAATAAACAGGTCTAAATCACCATCTAATACCGCTTGTGTATTCCCAGTTTCTACCAGTGTTCGTAAATCTTTAATTCGTGACTGGTCTAAAACATAAGAACGAATTTGACTACCCCAACCTATATCTGATTTAGTTTCTTCTAAGGCTTGTTGAGTTTCACTGCGTTTAAGAATTTCTCGTTCATATAATTTAGCTTTTAATTGCTTCATTGCGGTATCTTTATTCTTATGCTGTGAGCGATCATTTTGACATTGCACTACTATTCCTGAAGGATTATGCGTTATTCGTACTGCTGACTCGGTTTTATTAATATGTTGTCCTCCAGCTCCACTAGCACGATAAACATCAATCCGTAAATCAGCAGGATTAATTTCGATAGCAATATCATCATCAACTTCAGGTGAAACAAAAACCGCCGCAAAAGAAGTATGACGACGACTACCTGAATCAAAGGGAGACTTTCTAACTAAACGATGTACACCGGTTTCGGTACGTAACCAACCAAAGGCATAATCACCTATAAACTTAATAGTGCAACTTTTAATCCCAGCAACTTCACCAGCAGATTCTTCAATTAATTCAGTTTTAAAACCTTTACGTTCTCCCCAACGTAAAAACATCCTTTCTAACATTTCCGCCCAATCCTGTGCCTCCGTACCTCCTGATCCTGATTGAATATCTAAAAAAGCATTGTTTGCATCCATTTCACCCGAAAACATTCGCTGAAACTCTAACTGTACAACATCTTTTTCAAAACTATTTAAGTCATCAATAACACTATCTAATGTTTCTTCATCATTTTCCTCAATTGCCATTTCTAAAAGTTCTGTAGCATCGATTAAACCTTGCTCTAATTTAGTAATGGTATTAATAATAATTTCTAAACCCCCTCTTTCTTTACCTAATGCTTGAGCTTCTTTAGGTTGATTCCAAATTTCAGGATTTTCTAATTCTCTTAAAACTTCAACTAAACGTTCTGATTTTATTTCAAAATCTAAATACTGTTTAAGTGCATTACCTCGTTGATTAAGATTAGTTATTTTATTTTTAATCGGGTTAATTTCGTGCATAAGGTAGATTATCCGCTGATTTGAAGACTATACTATAAAAGAATTAGTATTAGGACGCTAAAAAAGGTCGTAAGATATTACTTACAACCATTCTAAACGATAATCTTATAGATAACAAAATCAATGTGAACGTGAGTTATATTTCATTAAACCTACTTTAATTTTTCAGTGAAAGTTTAGCTATTCATAAAATAAAATAAAATAATGCTTGCACATTTAAAATAAACCTTTATAATGCAGTAAATCAATCGCGGGGTGGAGCAGCTTGGTAGCTCGTCGGGCTCATAACCCGAAGGTCGTAGGTTCAAATCCTGCCCCCGCTACCAAATTCAAAAGACCCCATTTATGGGGTTTTTTATTTTCTAAAGGTAGAGAATAACGAATTTATTAATGGTATATCAATGGAAGGGCCTGTAGGCTCTTTTTTTTTGTGTAAAATAAAATAAATGGATTAAATTAATGAAGCAAGCACCTGAACACTTAGTCAATCTTATCGAGCCTATTATCAATGGGTTAGGATATGAGTGTGTGGGTATTGATTATAATCCTCACCCTCAAAATGGTTTATTAAGAATATATATTGATAGTGAAAACGGTATTTTGCTAGATGACTGCACTAAGGTTAGTCATCAAATTAGTGGCGTATTAGATGTGGAAGATCCAATCTCATCCAATTATCATTTAGAAATATCCTCTCCAGGAGAAAATAGACCTTTTTTTAAAATTTCACAATTTGAACGCTTTATTGGCAGTACCGTGGAAATAAATTTATTTAACCCTATCGAAAAACGCCGGAAAATTATAGGATTAATCCAAAAAGTTGAAGCAAATATTATTTTTATTAACGATAAAAATAAACTATTTGAAATTCCATTCACAGCAATGAGCAAAGCACGTTTAGTGCCGCAATATTTACTCGAAAAAGGAGGTTCTCATGTCAAATAAAGAAATTTTATTAGTTGTCGATGTTTTTTCTAATGAAAAAGATATTGATAAGGAAATTGTGTTTTATGCTATTGAATCAGCGTTAGAAGCATCCGCTATTAAACGTCATGCTGTTCCCATCAAGGCTAGAGTTGAAATTGATCGAACATCAGGTAATTACGAAACCTTTAGACGCTGGGAAGTTGTCGACCCTAATGATGAAATCAATGGTGATGTTGCTTTTCCTAGTTGGCAAATATTACTGGAAGTAGCTCAATTAGATAACCCTGATATTGAAGTGGGAGATTTTGTTGAAGAAGAAACTGAATCAGCACAATTTTGTCGCATTGCCGCACAAACTGCTAAACAAGTTATTATTCAAAAAGTACGTGAAGCTGAACGTAAAAAAATTGTTGATGCTTACCAAGATCGTGTCGGTGAGTTAATTACAGGGATAGTTAAACGCATTGAAAAAGGGAATGTTTATTTGGATTTAGGGGGTCATGTAGAAGCTTATATTACTAAAGATGAAATGATTCCTAGAGAACCTGTACGTACAGGTGATAGAATTCGAGGTTATTTAAAAGAAGTTCGCTTAGAACCTCGTGGGCCGCAATTATTCGTTAGCCGAACAGCACCAGAACTCCTTATTGCTTTATTTAGCCTTGAAGTTCCTGAAGTTGGCGAAGGATTAATTGAGGTTTTAGCCGCAGCACGTGATCCTGGTTCCCGTGCAAAAATTGCAGTTAAAAGTCATGACCCACGTTTAGATCCTGTTGGTGCATGTGTTGGTATGCGTGGGTCACGGGTACAGGCTGTAACTAATGAACTATCAGGTGAACGAGTTGATATTATCCTGTGGAATGAAAATGAAGCCCAGTTTGTTATTAATGCAATGTCACCTGCGGAAATAGAATCTATTGTTGTCGACGAAGATAAGCATAGTATGGATGTTGCTGTAGCAACTGAAAGTTTATCACAAGCAATAGGTCGAGGCGGGCAAAATGTAAGACTTGCTACTGAGTTAACAGGCTGGGAACTTAACGTTTTAGATATTGCTAAAGTTGAAAAGGATAGTGACGCTGAAATTGAAGTTATTAAGCAACTTTTTATGAAGCATCTTGAGGTTGATGAGGAAATTGCTTTTGTTTTAGCTGAAGTAGGTTTTAACACGATAGAGGAAATAGCTTATGTTCCTAGCGACGAAATGTTAGGGGTTGAAGGTTTTGATACCGAATTAGTCGAATTATTGAAAGAACGAGCAAAAAATGCGTTATTAATCAATGCGATTACCTCCGAAGAAAAAATTGAAACCGCTAAACCTGCAAGCGATTTATTAAACATGCAAGGTATGGATGAAAAATTGGCTTATGAAATGGCCAGTGAGGGAATTATTACAATGGATAATTTGGCAGATCAAGCCGTTGATGATTTGTTAAAATTTGTAAGTATGGATGAATCTCGAGCGGGTAAATTAATTATGAAAGCACGTGAGCCATGGTTTATGGCAGAACAAAGTAAAGAGACAGGGGGCGAAAATGAGTAATCAAACAGTACGACAATTAGCAGAGGTTGTTAAAATTCCTCTAGATCGTTTATTAGAACAACTGAAAGAGGCTGGGCTACAAGTAAGCCGTCCCGATGATATTGTTGATGAAAATGAAAAAAATAAATTGCTGGCACATTTGCGTAAGCGACATGGTAAAAATGAGAACTTAGATAATGCTAATTCACCTAAACGAGTGACATTAAAACGTCGAAAAGTGAGTGAATTAAAACAAGCATCTGTGCCTGGTAAATCAACTAAATCAATTTCTATTGAAGTTCGTAAGAAAAAAACGTATATTAAACGAGCAGATCCAAAAAAAGAAAAACCAGGAATAAAAACCTCATCGACTAATGTTGTAGAACAAAAAACAACAAGCGTAACTCCACCTACTCTAAACGGGACAAAAGAATTGCCTGATATAAACATAAAACCCCAAGAAGAGTCAGAAAAAAAACAAACTGCTATTAATGCTGATGAGCAGAAAAAAATCTTAGAACAACAGCAGGAAAAGGATAAAAAACGCTTAGAGCAAGAGCGTAAACAACGTTTAGAAGCATCTGTAGAACGCAATGCTGAAAAAGTTAGAAAACAGGCTGCGGCAAAACAACAAGCTAATGCAGAAACAACTGCAAAGAAAAAACCAAGCTATCGAAACAAAGCCGCAGAACCAAAACGTAACGATAATAAAAATAAATCCACTACTGCTGATAAAGGTCGTAAAACAAGAGGCGGTAAAGGGAGAAAAGGTCGACAAAAAGGACGGATGGCGACCCCTGTTCTTGAGACTAAGCATCAGTTTGAAATGCCTGTTGCGCCAACAATAAAGGAAGTTACCATTCCTGAAAATATTATTGTCTCTGAATTAGCACAAAAAATGAGTGTGAAAGCCGCCGAAGTCATTAAGCATTTAATGAAACTTGGTCTGATGGCAACCATTAACCAAAGCATTGACCAAGAAACAGCGGTTATTTTAGTTGAGGAAATGGGTCATAAAGTAATTATGCAAAGTGATGATGATCTTGAACAAGAAATGTTATCTCAAGTAGTAGAAGTTGATGAGAGAGAACAACTATCAAGAGCTCCTATTGTCACCATTATGGGACACGTTGATCACGGAAAAACCTCATTATTAGATTATATCCGTAAAACTCGTGTTGCTGCAGGTGAAGCAGGAGGTATAACCCAACATATTGGAGCGTACCAAGTCAAAACCGATCATGGTTCAGTAACCTTCTTAGATACACCCGGTCACGCTGCTTTTACTGCAATGCGAGCACGTGGAGCTAAAATTACCGATGTAGTGATTGTCGTTGTTGCTGCTGATGATGGGGTAATGCCGCAAACTAAAGAAGCCGTTGAACATGCAAAAGCCGCGAAAGTTCCGATTATCATTGCTATTAATAAAATTGATAAACCCGAAGCAAATCCTGATAAAGTCATGCAGGAACTGGCAACAATTAACGTTGTTCCTGAAGAATGGGGTGGTGACACCCAATTTTTGAAGATTTCTGCAAAAACTGGTGAAGGGGTTAATGAACTTATTGAAGCATTAATCTTACAATCTGAGATTTTAGAATTAAAAGCACCTATTGTAGGGGCAGCCTCTGGCTTAGTCATTGAATCACGTCTTGAAAAAGGTCGTGGTGCAGTTGCAACTGTTTTAGTTCAAAAAGGAACATTGCATAAAGGTGATATTGTCTTATGTGGTCATGAATATGGTCGTTTACGGGCAATGTTTAATGAAGTCGGAGCATTAATAAAAGAAGCAAGTCCTTGTGTTCCTGTGGAAATATTAGGCCTTTCAGCAACACCTAATGCAGGTGATGAATTTATTGTAGTGCAAAATGAACGTACTGCACGTGAATTAGCTGAACATAGAGAAGACAAGCATAAACTCAGTCGTCATGCGGCACAACAAGCAGCAAAATTAGAAGAAGTTTTTGCCAAAATGGCAGCAGGAGAAACATCAACCTTGAATTTGGTAATTAAAACCGATGTACAAGGAAGTCTTGAAGCATTACGAGAGTCTTTAATAAAACTTTCTACCGATGAAGTTGATGTTAAATGTGTTTATGGTGGTGTCGGTGGTATTAATGAAAGTGATGTAAATTTAGCATTAGCTTCAGGAGCAATATTAATGGGGTTCAATGTCAGGGCTGATAGTACCTCACGCAAATTAATTTCTGAAAAAGAGGTTGATTTACACTATTACAGTGTTATTTATGAAGCGATTGATGAGGTTAAACGCTCAATTAATGGTATGTTAGCTCCTGAAATTCAAGAAAATATCCTAGGGCTTGCCGAAGTTCGTGATGTTTTCCGTTCACCTAAATTTGGATCAATTGCAGGCTGCATGGTTATTGATGGACAGATGAAACGCAATCTCCCTATTCGAGTATTACGTGATAACGTGGTGATTTATGAAGGACAATTAGAATCATTACGACGTTTTAAAGATGACGTTAATGACGTCAAAATGGGCATGGAATGTGGTATTGGAGTGAAAAATTATAATGATGTTAAAACAGGCGATCAAATCGAAGTATTTGAACGCATTGAAGTAAAGCGAGAAATTTAATTTATGGCAAGAGAATTCAGTCGTAGTGCGCGGGTTTCATCTCAAATTCAAAAAGAACTCGCGCTAGTTTTTCAACGTGATATAGATGATTCACGATTAGGTTTTATTACTGTCAATGAAGTTGAGCTTAGTAAAGATTTAGCCCTTGCTAAAGTTTATATTACCATTCTTAATGGGGATGAAGTAACTAAAGAACAACAAATTAAACGCTTAAATGAGCGTGTGCCTGTTATTCGACATCACCTTGCTAAACGAATGCGTTTACGTCATGTTTCAGAATTACGCTTTATTTATGACCATTCATTTGATACAGGAATACGTGTAAGTGAGTTATTGCACGATGTTATTCCTCAGCAGGATAATGACTAGCCTATGTCAAAACGGAAATCTGGGCTTAACATCCATGGGATTTTGTTACTTGATAAACGCTTAGGGGTTTCCTCTAATCGTGCTTTGCAAGAAGTAAGACGATTATTTAATGCTAATAAAGCAGGGCATACAGGAAGCTTAGACCCATTGGCAACAGGTTTATTGCCCTTATGTTTCGGAGAAGCTACCAAGGTATCAGCTTTAATGTTAGCCGATCATAAACGCTATCTAGTTGAAATTCAATTAGGTATTTTAACTGATACAGGGGATGCTGAAGGCAAGATCCTTAATAATCAGCCTGTTCCCAAATTATCTACACCATTACTCGAATCTTGCTTACAGGCTTTTACAGGTGAGATAGAACAAGTTCCACCGATGTATTCTGCCTTAAAACATCAAGGAAAAAAACTTTATGAATTGGCACGTGAAGGAATTACTGTAGACCGAAAGGCACGAAAAATCACCCTGTTTGAATTAACATTACTTAATTTTACTAAAGACAGTATTACTTTAGAGGTTTTTTGTTCAAAAGGCACGTATATTCGCTCATTAGCTGAAGATGTAGGTCAACATTTACAGACAGTTGCTATGGTTAAAGCTTTACGGAGATTACAGGCAGGACAATTTACTATTGAAAATAGCTATACCATTGAGCAATTAACTGCTATGGATAAAGCTAGCTTACAGAACTGTTTATTAACCGTTGACTACCCCTTAACATCACTAGCTAAAATTGAACTTTCTGACAACCAATCCGCTGCGATTCGTCAAGGTCAGTCAATTAATACAAAATATTCTTTATTAGGGAAAGTAAGGATGTATAATCAACAGAATTTTTTAGGATTAGGCGAAATGTTGGTTAATGGGCGACTTGCCCCTAAAAAATTATTTAATTTATCACCTTAATTTCTACGCCCTATTGTGGAAATTATTATTTCTGTCATCAAATTGATGATTTTTTTTAAATCTTTAAATCTATAGGGATTATAAAGTGCCTTTTACAACAGAACAAAAACAAGCCATTATTAAAGAATACCGTTTATCTGATACTGATACAGGGTCAGCAGAAGTCCAGGTTGCCTTATTAACCGCTCACATTACTCATTTAACCCCTCATTTTGCGGCACATAAAAAAGATAACCATTCACGCCGTGGATTATTACGCATGGTTAATCAACGTCGTAAAATGCTTGATTACCTAAAGAAAAAAGACGTAGAACGTTATCGTGCATTAATTGCGCGTCTTGGTTTACGTAAATAGCAAATATCTTAAAAACGGCATCTTATATGCCGTTTTTTGTTTATTGTCATAAATAGAAGCCTATTTTTTAAAATAACCTTAAATTAAGGAAACCTTGTAGTGAACCCTATCAGGAAAGAATTTCAATATGGTGATAAACTTATCACCCTAGAAACTGGTGAAATTGCCCGTCAAGCCGATGCAGCAGTTATTATTAATGTAGATGGAACCTCATTATTAGTCTCTGTTGTGGGTAAAAAAAATGAAAAAGGCGGTGACTTTTTCCCATTGACAGTTAATTATCAAGAAAAAGCCTATGCTGCTGGAAAAATTCCAGGCGGGTTTTTTAAACGTGAAGGTCGCCCTACTGAAAAAGAAACATTAACTTCACGCCTAATCGACAGACCTATTAGACCTTTATTTCCAGATGGTTATATTGACGAGGTGCAAATTATTGTCACGGTTATGTCATTAAATCCAGAAGTTGATCCAGAAATACCTGCTTTATTAGGTTCTTCTGCGGCGTTAGCTATATCAGGATTACCTTTTAACGGTCCAGTAGGGGCTGCAACTGTTGGTTATAAAGAAGGGGAATATTTATTAAACCCATCAGCGACTGAATTAGACGATTCTTTATTAGCACTTACTGTAGCAGGAACTAAAGACGCGGTATTAATGGTAGAATCTGAAGCCCAGTGTTTATCAGAAGATGTAATGCTTGATGCGGTTTTATTTGGTCATGAAGCGATGCAGGTGGCAATTACTGCCATTAATGAATTTGCTACAGAAGTTGGTAAATCTAAAGACGAATGGGTTGCCACTGAAATTGATACGACTTTAGAAAATTTAATTAGCGTTGAAATAGAAGCTGCGATTAAAGAAGCTTATCAAATTGCAGAAAAATTAGTTAGACAAGAATCTTTAAAAGCTATTAGAAATGCTATTATTGAAAAACTAACTGCTGACGACCAATATGAAGAAAAAGCGATTCGTGACATTATTGAACATTTAGAAAAGAAAGTGGTTCGTCGTTCAATTTTACAAGATAGTAAACGTATTGATGGACGAGATTTAGCTACTGTTAGACCAATTAGTGTTAGAACTGGAGTTTTACCTAGAACGCATGGTTCAGCATTATTTACCCGTGGTGAAACTCAAGCAATTGTGGTTGCAACCTTAGGAACTGCACGTGATGCACAAATTATTGATGCCTTAGCAGGTGAATATAAAGATAATTTCATGCTTCATTATAACTTTCCCCCTTATTGTGTAGGTGAAACAGGTTTTATTGGTTCTCCAAAGCGCCGAGAAATTGGACACGGTCGGTTAGCAAAACGTGGTGTGCAAGCAGTTTTACCAGATATGGATGATTTTCCTTATGTTATTCGCTTAGTTTCTGAAATTACTGAATCCAATGGTTCAAGCTCTATGGCATCTGTCTGTGGTAGTAGTTTAGCCCTAATGGATGCAGGAGTACCATTACAATCACCTGTCGCAGGTATTGCTATGGGATTGATAAAAGAAGGTGATGATTTTGCCGTTTTATCTGACATTATGGGAGATGAAGATCATTTAGGTGACATGGATTTTAAAGTTGCTGGGTCTAAAGATGGCATTACCGCGCTGCAAATGGACATTAAAATTGATGGCATTACCGCTGAAATCATGAGGTCTGCCTTAGCACAAGCAAAAGAAGGGCGCTTGTATATTTTAGGTGAAATGAACAAAGCCTTATCAGAAACGCGCGAAGAAATGTCTGATTACGCCCCACGTATTATTACCTTTAAGATTGATCCGAGTAAAATTAGAGAAGTCATTGGTAAAGGTGGAGCAACTATTCGTGGTATTACTGAGCAAACAGGGGCTAGTGTTGATTTAACCGATGATGGAATTGTTAAAATTGCTTCAGTTGATAAAGCTGCTGGTGAAGAAGCTAAAAGAATTATTGAAGAAATTACTGCCGAAGTTGAAGTTGGAAAAATTTACGAAGGTAAAGTTGCACGTTTAATGGACTTTGGAGCTTTTGTAACTATTTTACCTGGTAAAGATGGCTTAGTACATATTTCGCAAATCTCTGAAGAACGAGTTGAAAAGGTAAGTGATAAACTCACAGAAGGTGAAATAGTAAAAGTTAAGGTTTTAGAAATTGACCGACAAGGTCGCGTTAGACTTAGCATGAAAGCAGTTGATAAAGAAGATTAGTTAAACTATTCTTGTGTGATTTCGTAGGCTGAGATAGGTTTTTTTACTGTTACAAAAATCTAAACCAGCCTACAATACAGAAATTAATGTTCTAATAATCTTGGCATTAGTTGTACTAAATTACACGGACGGGTTCGATGGTCTAATTGTGCTTGAATTAATTTATCCCAAGCAGTACGACATGCTCCAGAAGATCCTGGAAGACAAAATATATAACTGGCATTAGCAACCCCTGCGATTGCTCGTGATTGAATCGTTGAGGTCTTAATTTCCTCATAAGAAAGCATTCTAAAGATTTCGCCAAAACCATCTAATTGTTTATCTAATAAAGGAATAACTGCTTCTGGTGTTCCATCTCTCCCCGTTACTCCAGTTCCTCCTGTGCTAATAACAACATTAATTGATCGATTCGCAATCCATGCCGAAACAATCTCTCTAATTTGATAAATATCATCAGCGACTATTTTTTTTTCAGCAACCAGATGCCCCGCTTTCATTATTCGCTCAACTAAAGTTTTCCCAGAGGTATCATCTTTTTCGGTACGGCTATCAGAAATGGTTAATACGGCTATACTTAAAGGAATAAAATTTTTTTCTATTTTCATTTTTAATTTTTCAATAATTTTTCAAGGTTAATTTTTGTATTTTATACAACTTTAAGAGAGAATAGTGAGATAACTACCCTAAATTAAACTAATGACACCATTATACCTAAAAGTTTCTTTATGCTAAAATCTCTTTATATAACTTGTTATCTTGCTGTTATTCCTATGTTACTTGGTGTGGTTATTTTTTATTTTATTCCAACTTTTCATTGGGATCATCATTTTTTTCATGTATTGTTAGAAAGTGGTGGTGCATTAATTGCTTTTATGCTCGCACTTTTTATCACTACAATGATTAAACAACAACGGTTAGCCATAAATTATATTTGGCTAGTTGCTTGTTTTATTACGATGGGGATTCTTGATTTAGCCCATTCCCAAGTTCCCCCTGGACAGGCTTTTGTCTGGCTGCATTCATCGGCAACCTTTATTGGTGGTTTTTTTGCCGCTTTAATTTGGCTACCAGAAAAAGCCTCTAAAAAATTTGCCCATAAGAGTTTTCTTTTTATTTTAATTATTCTCTCAATCAGCTTTAGTATTTGGTCAATAATTCTTCCTGAAATGTCATTAGTGATGTTAGATGAAGATAAAAAATTCACTTTAGCTGCTGAAATTTTAAATTTAGTCGGTGGCCTTGCTTTTATGATTTCTTGGGGGTATTTTACCCTAAAATATCATCAGCAACACCACCCTGATTCCTTTTATTTTTCTAATAATTTTTGTCTTTTTGGATTAGCAGGGCTTTTATTTGAAGCCTCAATTTTATGGGATGGAAACTGGTGGTTTTGGCATTTATTAAGAGCTTTTGCTTATCTTTTCTTAGCATTGCATTTTGCCAAGATGTATTGGGATGATTTATGCGTACTTAAGCAAAAAACCCATGCATTAGAGCAAGAAAAAGAACGCTTTGAAGTTTTGTTTGAAAAATCAAGTTATGGCATTGTTCTTATTGAAGACGGTATTTTTATTGACTGTAATGAACAAGCCTTTCATATGCTGGGTTACGATAATAAACAGGCATTACTTAAGCACCCTAGTGACTTGTCGCCTCCTAAACAACCTGACGGTCAATTGTCTACCGACAAATCTGAAAAAATGATTGCCTTATGTTTTCAAAAAGGATCGCATAATTTTGAATGGGTGCATCGCAAAAAAAATGGGGATGATTTTTGGGTTGATGTTTTATTGACTAAATTAAATTATCAAAAAAAACAGATTATACATACTGTTTGGCGTGATATTTCTAAAGAAAAAGAAGCTGAAAAAGTTAAAGATG
>DAOUSN010000016.1 GCA_030627205.1 Methylococcaceae bacterium | reverse complement strand
CACGCCCAATCATCGCCACCCACTTATCAAACACCTGCTTTAAATTATCAGGCGTAATCTGAGTGCGAATAATATCGCCTAATTTAATCGCATCCTGAACGGTGCTAATAAACTCATCTTCATGCGTTGCCATTTTAAACGACACAAAATGCGTCCCAATATGTGCGGACACTTCGTCTAAGGCTTCTTTAGGATATTGACTTGCAGATTTACCCCACTTAACCGTCTTCTTTTTCAGAAATGGCAATACATCCGAAGTCTTCATTAACGCGGCTTTTTCAGTGTCAATCACCGCTAAAAATGGTGGAATCGTCTCACCTTTATTAAGCCCATCTTGCACATAATGCAATAATTGCGTGTACATGGCATAACTAGAATGCTTGCCCGTATCTTTCGCTTCAAACCAAATTTCATCGGTACGAATATCAACTAAACCTTTGGTGTAACTTTTAAGTCCTAAGGCTTTAATGTAAATATCTTTAACGTCTTCTTCACTTTTGGCTTGTTTTAAACGGGTATAAAGAGTAGGTATGGTCATAATAATGTGGTTCTTAATCTAAAAAGTTAAAAAGAAAATCCTATTTTATAGAGCATTAAATAGTTTCCCATTACATCATAAGTACAACCTCTTCAACTTGATTGTCAAGCAAATAAACCCCCCGTAACACTAAAAGACCTTTAGTATTTAAAGAGATAATTAAGTATAAAGACTCTGAATAACTCGCTAACGCTAAATCAGTTGACGAAGGATAAGTTGTTCTAACTTATAAATTGAACTTATAAATTGAACTTATTAAGCGTAATGAAATAAGCTCAATTCAACATTAAATAAACTAAGGATTATAAAACTCGCCATCCTTACGTAAATAAAACCACCAATTAATCATAATACAGGCGATATAAAAAACCGCAAAGCCAATTAAAGCGACTTCAGGGGTGGTTTCTTTAATTTGTTCTCCTAAAACTTTTGGAATATAAAATGCCCCATAAGCGGCAACGGCGGATGTCCAGCCTAATACGGGCCCTACTTGTTCTTTTGGAAACACCATGGCAATTGTTCTAAATGTTGAACCATTACCAATACCTGTAGCGGCAAATAAAATCAAAAACAAAACAAAGAAAGGAACAAAAAATTCCTCAGGGGTTGCCGAGTTATAAGCGGCTTTCATATAGTAAGCTACGCCTAATGCACTTAAAACCATAATGCCGGCACAAACATGAGTGACCCATGCCCCTCCAAATTTATCAGCAATCATACCGCCAACGGGGCGAATCAATGCCCCAATAAAAGGTCCCATCCACGCATACATTAACGCACTCGGCCCATTCGAGTTAGCTATATCATGATTCATTACCCCATCAACCATTAAATGTTGATACCCAAAGATAACTTTTATAGCTAAGGGAAAACAGGCAGCAAAACCAATAAATGATCCAAAGGTCATGGTATAAATAATACTCATAACCCAGGTATGTTTATTATCAAAAATTTGATATTGACGTTGTAAACTATCCCCAATTTGTCCTGGAATAATTTTAAGTAAAGAAACGGTCAACATAATCACAATGAATAACACAATTTCTTTAGGCACTTTAAACCCTGAACCATTAACCGATTCAGGTAACATTAACCATAATCCAAAAATTGCACTACCAAAAGCAATTAAAAACATCCCTGACATCATCCCAAAACAAGTCAGTGGACTTCGATTTATAGGTGACACTTGCTCTGTACGAATATTATTCATTCCAAACCAGCTAAGAAAAGCCAAAGGAACTAATAAAAGTAACCAAATAAAACCGCCATTTTGAATATAGGTTTCAGTTCCTGCGGGAATTTTTCCGATTAATGTTCCTGATGTGGATTGTAAGATCATAGACTCCCCCCCCATCGCACCAAATAAACCAAAGGTCATTGATAAAGGAATCAGCATTTGCATGGTGGTGACACCAAAATTTCCCAGTCCTGCGTTAAGACCTAAAGCTAATCCTTGTACTTTTTTTGGAAAAAAGAAACTAATATTAGACATTGAGGAGGCAAAATTTCCGCCTCCAAAGCCTGATAATAACGCTAACATTTGAAATACCCAAAAAGGCGTATTTTTATCTTGTAACGCAATTCCTGCGCCAAAAGCAGGGATCATTAATAAGGTGGTGGTGAAAAAAATTGTATTTCGTCCCCCACAAAGACGAATAAAAAAACTACTCGGTATCCTAAGCGTTGCTCCCGTTAATCCAGCAATTGCCATTAATGAAAACAACTCTGATTTTTCATAAGGGAATCCTAAGTTCAACATTTGAACCGTGATAATTCCCCAGTATAACCAAACGGCAAAACCGCTTAATAGACTCGGAATTGAAATCCACAAATTACGGTTTGCAATCTTTTTACCTGATGACTCCCAAAAACCAGCATCCTCTACATCCCATTTATCTAAATCTGCCACACTATTCTCCTATTACTTAGTATTTAAAAAAGATAGATTAATTCTACGCCCTAGTAACCTAAAAATCCCTTTGTTTTCTTTTTTTGAATGACTAAATAATTGAAAATACAGAGTATTTTAGTAGGTATTTAAGCTTAACTCGTTTAAATTATTACTTCTTTGAATAATTATCCTTTATTTTAACTCTCTCATTTGATTTTATTTAAATTCGATAAAACCGCATTTAAAGAAGCGTATATTTATCTTAAAATAGTTAAAATAGGGAGGATAGCAACTGTTTGTTAGACGCAAAAAAGGTTACAATGCAAGGTTAGGTAAACGATCTAAATTACGCATTTAATAACATTTTTAAGGGGATGCGCGTGAATGAAATAACGGAAACAACAAAAATAACGGAAGTACCCAGTCCTTTTTGCGGTATCGGAACGGATGATTTGAGTATTCAGGTTGACGGCGAATCGCTTCAAGTCATCGAAAATGGTTGTCGCATCAACACACCGAATTTTGAACAGGTTATAACCGATAGATGTCCTAGAATTAAGGGAAAAGACGTGAGTTTAGAGATGGCTGTCGCAGAAGCCGCTAACTTACTAAAAGATACTAAACAACCAGTTATTGGCGGCTGTGCAACGGATGTCAATGGAATGCGTGCTTTAATGGCATTAGCCGATAAAAACAGCGCGGTGGTTGATAATATTAGTTTTAAGGCGGCGAAAAATAATTTTTTAGCCCTGCAAGACAGCGGCTGGATGAATACTACTTTAGCGGAAGTCAAAAATCGTTGTGATTTATTTGTCATCATTGGCTGTGATCCAGAAGCCTTTGCGCCGCGATTCTTTGAGCGTTATTGTTGGAATCAAGCATCTATGTTTTTAGACGATACCGCACAACGTGAAATTATTTATCTAGGTCAGCCGCCTAAAGGGAACGGATCAACCTCCCCTAATGGAAAACTTGCCACGACCTTAGCCTGTGAAACTCATGATTTACCTGAAGTGATTGCAGTTTTAAGAGCGTTAGTTAAAAATCAGCGTATTATGACCGACACCGTAGCAGGCATTAGTTTAGTCGATTTACAAGCATTAGCCGATCAATTAAAAACCGCTAATTATGGCGTGGTTACTTGGGCTGCGGGGAGTTTAGATTTCTCACAGGCTGAATTAACCGTACAAATGATTTGCGAAATGGTGAAAGATGTTAATGCTGCTGGTGTTCGCTGTTCAGGGTTACCTTTAGGCGGTAAAGAAGGCGATCAAACAGCGAATCAAGTTTGTGGCTGGCAAACAGGCTATCCTGCTCGAATGCATTTTTCCCGTGGTTTTCCCGAATATGACCCGTATTTATATGATAGTCAACGCTTATTAGAGGAGGGTGAAGCGGATGCACTGCTTTGGGTTCACGCTTTTAATACCCAAGCCACACCGCCTAAAACCAATGTACCGACCATTGTTGTTGCGCGTTCAGGCATGGTATTTGAACAAGAACCTGATGTATTTATACCGATTGGAACACCGGGTATAGATCATGCAGGGCATGCGTATCGAATGGATAATGTAGTGGCGATTCGTTTAAAAAAATTAAGAGATTCTGGTTTACCAAGTACCGCCGAGGTACTTAATGCGATTGAACAGGCTTTGTAGGAGACAATTATGTTGACAAAATTAACAGGGGGACGCATTTATGATCCTACCAATAACATGGATGGACAGATAGGCGATATTTATATTGCAGCGGGGAAAATTATTAAACCGCCTCAAAATGCCAAAATAGATAAAGAATATGATTTAAAAGGCAAAGTGGTGATGGCAGGGGCGATTGATTTACATACCCATATTGGCGGCGGAAAAGGTAATATTGCCCGAATGCTGATGCCTGAAAACCATCGTCTTGATGTGGAATCCCATACTGCGATTAAACGAGCAGGAACAGGTCATGCGATGCCTAGCTCTTTTACCACAGGCTATCGTTATGCTGAAATGGGCTACACTGCTGGTTTTGAACCCGCTGTTTTACCCATTAATGCCCGTCAAGCCCACATGGAAATGGGCGATATTCCCATTTTAGACAAAGGCGGCTATGTGATGCTCGGGAGTGATGATTATTTACTTCGAATGATGACGGCAAACAAAGATCAACAAGCGATTAATGATTATGTTGCATGGACTTTACACGCGGCGAAAGGGATTGGCATTAAAGTGGTTAATGCGGGGGGGATTAACGCATTTAAATTTAATCAACGCAAGTTAGATTTAGATGAAAATAATAGCCATTATAATGTGACTCCGCGTGAAATATTAAAATCCTTAGCGACAGCGGTTCAAGAACTTGGAGTTAAGCATCCTTTACATGTTCATGGCAGTAATTTAGGCGTTCCGGGGAATATTGAAACCACCTTAAATTCCATTGCAGGGGTTGAAGGGTTACCGATGCACTTAACTCATGTGCAATTTCATAGTTATGGGACGGAAGGCGATTTTAAATTTTCATCGGGTGCGGCGCAAATTGCTGAATCGGTCAATAAAAATAAAAATATTTCCTTAGATGTCGGACAAATTATGTTTGGACAAACCATTACCGCTTCAGGAGATGCACAATTACAGTATGCAAATCACAAAATTGCCAGTCCTAATAAATGGGTGTGCATGGATATAGAATGCGATGCAGGTTGCGGCTTAGTGCCATTTAAATATAGAGATAAAAATTTTGTCAACGCACTGCAATGGGCGATTGGCTTAGAAATATTTTTATTAGTTGATGATCCTTGGCGTATCTTTTTAACCACCGATCATCCGAATGGCGCGCCCTTTAGCTCTTATCCGCATTTAATTCGTTTATTAATGGATCGAAGTTTTCGTAATGACATGCTTTCGACCATTCATCCTGAAGCGCAAAAAATGACCACGTTGGCTTCGATTGATCGTGAATATACCTTATCAGAGATTGCAATATTAACCCGCGCAGGGGCAGCAAAAATCACGGGTTTAGTCGGACGAGGCGCGTTAGGAATTGATGATTTTGCCGATATTACCGTTTATACCGAAAATGCGGATCGTGAAAAAATGTTTAGCAAACCTGATTATGTTTTTAAAGACGGCGAATGCGTGGTGAAAAATGGCGAAGTCATTAAAGTGACGTGGGGAACAACCCATATTGTCAAACCTGATTATGATAAATCGGTAGAAAAAAACTTAGAAAAATATTTTAGTCGTTTTATGACCATGAAGTTAGGTAATTTTAAAATGAGTGATGATGAAATTACTGAAGATGGACGTGGAAGTATTACCGTACATCCAACGGTAAGACATTAAATATTAGGCAAAAAAGCTAGGAGAGCGGGTAAAAATATTCCTGTTCTCCTATTTTTTTATAACGCAGTGAGAGCTTGATGTAATAAATCAATACTATCGCTTAAATCAACAGGGGCGTTACCAATAAAAAAACCATTATTGTGAGCATAACTGGCGTTATCGGATTTAGTAACCTCATGGTCAATATATTTGATAACATCATGCTCTAAAAAGTTACCGCCTGTAATAATACGGTATTTAATCTCATGTTGATCTAACGCGGAAAATACTTGTTGACGGCTAATTTTTGCATTTTTAGCAATAATCATCGTAAAACTAAACCACGAACTTTCACCAACTTCTTGTTGGATAATAAAGCGAGTATCATCTTTAAATTTTTCTACAAAATAGGCGGCATTCTTACGTCGTTGTTTGATAAAATATGGCAGTTTTTTGATTTGAGTCAGCCCTAATGCTCCTTGAAGCTCACCAGGACGCACATTATATCCAGGTAAAATAAACCGATAAGCTTCAAAAAAATCATCGTCCTTTTTCTCATAAATTGGGCTATCTTCATCTTGGTCACGAGTCCAACCGTGATTTCTTAATGATTTTGCCAAACAATAAATTTCATAATCATCGGTTACTACTAAACCACCCTCCATAGTTGAAATATGGTGTGAAAAAAATGTGGAAAAGGTGTTAACTAGTCCATAAGTTCCAGTATAACGCCCATTATATTTAGCTCCCATTGATTCACAATTATCATCAAATAAAATAATATTATGTTGCTGACACAAAGCGTCAATAGCCTCAAAATGACAGGGATTTCCTAAAACAGAAACAGTCACAATCATTTTAGTGTTAGGAGTAATTGCTTGTTTTAACTCGTCAATATCATAGTTTAAAGTCGCTAATTCAATATCAACAAATTTCAATTTTAAACCATATTGATGTAATGGATAAAATGTCGTTGCCCATGAGATACAAGGAACAATAACTTCATCACCAGCCTTTAATGAATTTTGTTGGCGATAAAATAAAGCGGCAACAGCAATTAAATTAGCCGATGAGCCTGAATTTACCATCACTGCATAATCTTTACCAAAAAAATCTGCAAACTGCCGTTCAAATTCTTTAACATTTTTTCCCATACTAAACATGTCACTGTCAATAACATCGTGCATGGCTTGTTTTTCTTCTTCGCCAAACGTTGAATGGGCTAATTCATAACTCATAGTTTTATTTATCCTGATAATTAGGTTCGTAGACAACAATTTTTGATCCATCAAAATCAAAACAAAAAGGGATATGTAAATAATCACTTAATGCAGTTTTGACCTGTTGTTGATGATTGTTTTCAACATAAAAAATCATAAAGCCGCCGCTGCCAGCGCCTAATAATTTACCTCCTAAAGCCCCTGCTTGAATGGCTTTGTCGTACATCATATCAATAGTAGAGTTAGTGACTTTGCTTGACAAGGATTTCTTTAATTCCCATGTTGAATTTAATAATTTACCAAATTGGTTCAAATTTGCATTTGATAATAATATCTCTTGTGCCTCATCAACCATCGCTTTCATTCGGTTAAGATTAGGAATATTTAACGTTGTTCTTGTCATTTGCTCATCTAAAATATCTGATGCAGCTCTTGATAGCCCAGTGAAAAATAATAAAATATTACCTTGAAATTCTAGCAATCTATCATGCTTCATTAATAAAGGCTCAACAATAATTTCTCCATTTTGCAAAAAATCAATGGTATTTAAGCCCCCATAAGCGGCAAAAGTTTGATCCTGTGAGCCAACATTTTCCTTAATCCAATTTTGTTCAATTTCAATTGACATTTGCATTAATTCTTTTTTAGAAACTCTTTTACCCTCTAAGGCTTTAAGACTATTTAATAGACCTACTGTAAAAGCAGAACTTGATCCCATGCCACTACGTGCAGGAATATCTCCATCATGGTGAATAGAAACCCCATAATCAATTTCTAAATATTTTAAGGTTTCACGTACAGCAGGATGAATTATATCGTCAATAGATGATACATTTTCTTGTTTTGAATAAACTATTCGGTGTTTATGTTTAAAAAAAGGCGGTAATCTTCTAACATTAAGATAAGAATATTTATCAATGGTAACCCCTAAGGTCTTGCCTCCATGCTGGAGATAATAATCTGGGTAATCTGTGCCACCACCGAAAAATGAAATTCTATGTGGCGTTCTGGATACAATCATAAAGAGTTCTCTATTTTTAAAACTAAATTAATTTTTTATGGTTTAGATTACAATATTGACTAATTTTTTAGGAACAACAATTACTTTTCTAATGCTTTTTCCCTTAATAAATTTTTGAGCCTGTTCATCAGCTAATGCCAATACTTCAATTTGATCTTTAGTCGCCTCAACATCCACTTCAAGTTTACTTCTCAATTTACCATTTACTTGTATAATAATGGTCATAGAATCCTGAATCATTGCAGTTTTGTCAATGTTAGGAAAAGACGCACTTACAATATCGCCTTTATGCCCTAAATCTAACCACAATTGGCGGCAAATATGCGGCACAATCGGCGATAACATTAAACTAATCGCTTCTAAAACTTCTTGACGAATAGCATGAGCATTCGCACTATTACCTTTAAATTTAATTAAGCTGTTTAGCAATTCCATATTAGCGGCAATCGCTGTATTAAAGGTGTGACGACGACCTAAATCATCCGTAACTTTCTCTAAAGTTTGATGTAATTGACGACGCAAGTTTTTCTCATTAGCATTTAAACTGTTTTTATCTACAACAGCATCACTTATTCTTGCATTGACATGCAAATAAGCTTGTCGCCACAACCGTTTTAAAAAACGATACGCCCCGTCAACCCCCGCATCATTCCATTCTAAAGATTGCTCTGGCGGTGAAGTAAACATCGTATAAAGACGCACGGTATCTGCGCCATATTTTTTAATTAACGCCTGAGGATCAATACCGTTATTTTTCGATTTTGACATTTTTTCAATCGCGCCAATAATAACGTCTGAACCATCGGCTAACGATTTAGCGGCAATGACTTTACCTTTATCATTACGTTCAATCTCCACTTCACTTGGATTAAAATAATGTTTTTGTCCATTGTTCTCTAATTGATAATAGGTTTCAGCAATCACCATGCCTTGCGTTAACAGGCGTTTAAATGGCTCATCCGCAACAATTAGCCCTTCATCACGCAATAATTTAGTATAAAACCGCGCATAGAGTAAATGTAAAATCGCATGTTCAATCCCCCCAATATACTGATCTACAGGTAGCCAATATTTTGCACTTTCATCTAACATGCTATCGGCTTTAGGACTCGCAAAACGGGCAAAATACCAGGAAGATTCCATGAAAGTATCAAAGGTATCGGTTTCACGTTTCGCCGCTTTACCACAGGTTGGACACTCTACATCTGAAAAAGTAGGATGCGTGGCTAAAGAAGACGTTCCGTCTAAAACTATATCTTTGGGTAATTCAACGGGTAAATCCTTATCAGGAACAGCGACTGTGCCACAATCATTACAATAAATAATAGGAATGGGTGCGCCCCAATAACGTTGTCGAGAAACCCCCCAATCACGCAAACGAAAATTAGTTTTACGTTTGCCTTTATTCTCAGCTTCTAATTTATCCGCAATCGCTTTAAACGCGTCTTTAAAATTCAAACCGTTAAATTCGGCTGAATTGTTTAATACCCCTTTAACGGTAAAGGCTTGCTCACTTGTACGGTCATCTTCATTGGTTGCCGTATAAATGACTTGTTTAATCGGGATGCCATATTTTTTTGCAAATTCATAATCCCGCTGGTCATGCGCTGGAACAGCCATCACCGCGCCGGTGCCATAACCCATTAACACAAAATTTGCTATCCAAACAGGAATTTTTTCGCCTGTTATCGGATGCGTCGCTAAAATACCTGAATTAACACCGCGTTTTTCCATGGTCTCCATCGCCGCTTCCGAAGATTCCATCACTTTACAGTCATTAATGAAGTCGATTAATTCAGGCTTAGATTCAACGGCTTTTTGTGCTAAAGGATGTTCTGCGGCAACCGCTAAATAAGTCACGCCCATTAAGGTATCAGCACGAGTGGTATAAACGCGCAAATCCGCCCTATCTTCTACCGCAAAATCTATTTCTAACCCTTCTGAGCGACCAATCCAATTCGTCTGCATGGTTTTAACTTGCTCAGGCCACTGGTCAAGCTTTTCTAAATCTGCTAATAATTCGTCGCCATAAGCGGTAATTTTTAAAAACCATTGCGAAATTTCTTTACGTTCAACCGCCGTATCACATCGCCAACAACAACCATCAATAACCTGCTCATTCGCTAACACCGTGGCATCATGCGGACACCAATTAACGGGGGCAGTTTTTTTATAAACCAAGCCTTTTTTTAATAAGCGCAAAAAGAACCATTGCTCCCAACGATAATAACTCGGATCACAGGTAGCAAATTCACGCGACCAATCATAAGCAAAGCCTAATTCTTTTAATTGATCGCGCATATAATCAATATTTTGGTACGTCCATTCGGCTGGATGAACGCCATGTTTCATCGCCGCATTTTCCGCAGGTAATCCAAACGCATCCCACCCCATCGGCTGCATGACATTTTTACCCAGCATTCGTTGATAACGACTAATGACATCACCAATGGTGTAATTACGCACATGCCCCATGTGTAACTTGCCGCTAGGGTAAGGAAACATGGATAAACAATAGTATTTTTCTTTGTGACTCGCTTCAGTCGCACTGAAGACCCCACTTTGTTCCCACGCAGTTTGTGCTTGATTTTCTATGATCGCGGGTTGATAATTTTCTTCCATGTCTCGTCTTTTATTACTCAAAAGAGTTAGAATACCGCAGTGTTACTTAAATCTAAAGCGAGATTTTCAATGGATACCGAAAAAACGAGTAGAAATACTAAATTAATTGAAGCTTACGACCACCTGATAACGCATTTTTATGAGATCATGGAGGATACCTTGCATTCCACCGCAGATGCTTTGGAGATTGCTAAAGAAAAAGTGAGCAAGATTGGGGGCTTAACTCAAGAAGAAATAAGTCATATTGGTGATTATTTAAGTCGTGATATAGCCCATGCCGCTGTTCATGCTGAGGAAAAAGAAGAAAATTTATCGGCTTGGTTAAAATTTGATATTGATTTGATTGAAAATTTTGCCTTAGATTTGTTTATGGGATTAGCGGATAAAACCCGTATAGAGCTTGTAAAATTACGTCAACAAGCAGCAAAATATCATCCTTATTATAGCGGTGAAATTACAGGGCCAGGTACTTTTAGCTGTGAAGAATGTGGTAAAGAAATTGCCTTTAAATCCACTAGTGAAATTCCCTTATGCCCTAATTGTGAGGCAAAAGTTTTTGTCCGTAGTTGATATTGCACTATAAGAGCTTATAATACCAAGACTATCTAATTGATTTAATAAGGAATCATATATGCGAAGGGTTATTTTTAATCAAAAAGGGGGAGTGGGTAAATCAACTATCACTTGTAATCTAGCGGCAATTAGTGCCATTGAGGGGAAGCGTACCTTGGTTATAGATCTTGATATGCAAAGTAATGCTAGCCAATATCTATTAGGAGCTAAAGAAACTGATGCTAACAAGTCAATTGTTCATTTTTTTAAAGATTCTTTGAGTTTAGGTTTATTTGGTGGACAGGGTGCAGATATTGCAAGTTTAATCCAAGAAACGCCTTTTCCTAACTTATTTATTATTCCTGCTCATCCTGATTTAGAGCCATTGCAAGGACGTTTAGAATCACGTTATAAGATTTTCAAACTCAAAGAAGCCTTAGATAAATTAGAAAATATTGATGATATTTACATTGATACCCCTCCTGTGCTAAATTTTTATAGTCAATCAGCATTAATTGCTGCTGATAAATGTTTGATTCCCTTTGATTGTGATGCGTTTGCTAAAGACGCGCTCTATTCACTGATGCAATCTTTAGCTGAAGTTAAAGCCGATCATAATGAAAAATTAGAAATAGAGGGTATTATCGTTAACCAGTTTCAAAAACAAGCCAATTTACCCGCACAATTAGTTGCTGAATTAATAGCAGCAGGACATCCTGTACTAAAAAGTAAAATATCACCTTCAGTTAAAGTTAGAGAATCACACACTTATGCTCAACCGTTAATTCATTATGCCCCTAATCATAAATTATCTGAGGAGTTTAAAGCCTTGTATGCAGAAATTACCGCTTAAATCAATTAAAACTTTAAAAAATAATATTTTTTAAAATGGATTTAATTTCTATAACAAATTGAATCATATATACTTCTTTTAAAATATTATTATAATTTATTTCAAATTTAACTGCTAAAATTATCTCTTTATTTGTTCTGACATCTTTAAAGTGTAGAATGGGCATCAATACAGCACGGTTAGATGTTATATCCATTGGGAAATTAGTTATAATTTTCATAGTGGTGATAGGAAACAAACGAGTAAACTCATTATCCAGCAGCACCTGCTTTATTAAGACAAATATATTTATAACGTTAGTAATACACTAACAACAAACAAGAGAACAAAGATGGCAGATCGAGTAAACGGCACGGTTAAATGGTTTAATGATGAAAAAGGTTTTGGTTTTATTGCTCAAGAAGACAATAAAGATGTTTTCGTACACTACAGTGCAATCAATGGTAATAAAGGTCGCAAGACTTTAACTGAAGGTCAAAGTGTAACAATGGAAGTAACCCAAGGTCAAAAAGGTTTACAAGCTGAAGATGTAATTCCTGACTAAATTTATTAAAATTTAGCTATCGTTAAGAATGCCGTACTGTGTTAATCATAGTACGGTATTTTTGTTTATATTTAGTAAATTTGTTTTATTTGTTTTATTTTTTGCCACTCTCATAACCGCTAGTGTTAGTTTTCACCCATCGACTTCCTGTTGCTAACTGTTCTTTTTTCCAAAATGGGGCTTTAGATTTTAAATCTTCCATAAGATAACGGCAAGCATCAAATGCGTCGCCACGGTGACTAGCCCAAACCGCAATTAATACAATAGCTTCATTAGGCGATAATTTCCCTACTCGGTGTATTAATAAAATATCTAAAATTTTCCACTGCTCCATAGCAGTATTAGCAATTTTTTCTAAGTAATTTTCTGTCATTCCTGGATAATATTCTAAGGTCAAACCTTTAACACTATTTCCATCGTTAAAATCACGCATAGTACCAATAAAAATATTAGTTGCTCCAAATTTACCAGCAAAAGTTGTTGCCGTTTGCTGATAAATATCTACCTCTTGTAATGGCATAAAACTTTGCTCAACAATTTTTATTTTCATATTAACCTCCAGTGACAGGTGGAAAAAAAGCCACTTCATCTCCAGATTTTAACTCTTCATTCCAAGTAGCATAGGTTTTATTAATTGCTACTAAAGTATTATCTGGCATGATTTGATTAGGATTAAGCTCAGACCAAACATCTTTAGCAGTTAAGTGTTTGTTTGTTTCCAATGAATCTTCTGATTTAGCCAACACTTCTTTTAAACTAGCAAAATAACGAATATTAATTAACATAAAATTGACATTTAAAGGTTAAAAGTTCAAATAATAGTCAGCGATGACTAAGTACAGCAAAATATAGATGCTATTTTTGGTAATAAACCCATTCCAATACAGGCTTATTATTAATTAAGTGTTCATTAATAATACGATCTAATTTTTTACTAGTGACATCATAATACCAAATACCATCAGGTTGAATACATAATAAAGGGCCTGATTTACAAGTTCCAAAACAAGTCGCTCGAGTTTTCTTCACTCTTAATGCACCTTCATGCAGTCCTGCGGCTTTAAATTTATCCTTTAATTGATCATAAAGAGCTTGTCCTGAACCATTTTCTGTACATCGGTCACCAATACATACCAATATTTGACGGTGATAATCCATCATCTTAGGTTTAATTATTTTAGTCATTTATTTACCTTTTTAATAAGCCTAAATTATCCCAATCACGATAATAATTGGTTAAGAATTCCTGGTTAAATTGCCCTTCTTGTTTCATTAATGATAGCCTGAATACCAAATGTCCAAATTTATCAATAAAATTTAAACTATAACTGCGGTGTTCGCGGCTAGAAAAATAAGCGGTTTCAACATTTCCCCATTTAGTATGTAAATGAAAATGGCTGTTTTCAATCGTTAACCAGTCTCCATGTTGTTTAAACTCATGACCATATAAAAATAATTCAGTGACTGTTCCTGCTTCAGTTCTTACAATACCACGTAATTTTCCCCAAGATTGAGTTGCATTGAGAACCTCTTTTAATTTACTAACTGTAACTTTAACAGCTTTATGCTCACCTGCATCATTTAGGTTAGCAACTGCGGCTAAAACATCGCCTAATGAAACTCCAAAATACTCAGCGGCTTTTTCTAAAGTAATTCCAGTATTTTTTTGTAAATACTGATTTAAACAGTTACCCCAGCCATCCAGCCCCATTGATAAGGAACGTCCTGCCTGCTCACCATCTTTTGTTTTCCCCGTTAATGTTTCGTATTTATTCGCATAACCTCTAGGGGTAATCATTAACCCTTGTTCCATATAAGTTGATGAATTTCCAATTAAAACCGTAGTTAACATCCCTATTTCACACGCTGACATTTCATCTAAACGTACCAATTGAATCGCTTGACGACGACGATAAGCTGATTTTACAATAGCAACAGGAGTTTCTGGAGAGCGATGTTTTAATAGAATTCTCTGGGCTTCAACAATTTGTTGAGTACGACGACCACTTTTGGGGTTATAAAGAGCAATCACAAAATCAGCATGACCTGCCGCTTCTATTCTTCGTGAAATGACAGGCCAAGGGGTTAATAAATCCGACAGTGAAATAGAACAAAAATCATGAGTTAAAGGCGCGCCTACTAATGACGCACACGCTGATAATGCGGTGCTTCCGGGGATGATTTCTACATTAATATCACTATCAGGTGTCCAACCAGATTTCAATAACACTTCATAAGTAGGACCTGCCATACCATAAACACCAATATCTCCTGATGAAATCAGGGCAACTTTTTTACCTAATTTAGCTTGCTCATAAGCTTCGATACAGCGGTCAATTTCTTCAGTCATCCCTTTTTTAATGACCTCTTTACCCTCTAATAAATCCTTGACTAATTTAATATAGGTCGTATAGCCAATAACAATATCGGCTTCAGCAATGGCAGCTTTTGCACGATAACTCATGTGTTCTTCAGCTCCAGGGCCAAAACCTACTAGATATATTTTTCCACTCATTTTATTTATATTGGTTTGATAACAATTGAAACTGTAGCATTTTTTCCATCATCGCCACGCATTTTAAATTTTTCTACAATTAAATTTTCCACTGTTGTTTCTGCGGCTAATAATGCCGAAGCTTCTGAAACTGAAGGTGTTCCCATATATTTCATCACAATTGCCGAAGGACTAGGAACATCAACTTTCGCTAATTGTTCAGCCGAATAAAAAACAAGAGGATGCTGATTTTTTTTAGCTAACTGTAATAAGGCTTGCTCATCATTTTTTTTATCAATAGTGGCATATTGATAAATATCGTTAGCTGATAAATTGGCTGATTCTAATGCTTTATAAATTATTGTTTCTAAGGTTAATAAAGATGTTCCTCGATCACAGCCTAATCCTAATACAAGTTTCATGATTTTTTTTTAGGTCGATAAACCACCAAACGTTCTGTTAATGAGTTCCAAATTTTATCAGAAATATCCGCTTCTGTTACCCATAATATAGATTTATAGCGATCTAAATCCACATCTTCAAAACAATCAAATAAATGAATCGTTTTTGGAAGTGGGGTAGGGCGAGTCCACCAGTTTTTTTCCCCAGATTCTTGTACAAAAGCAATCAATTCTTCATTCACTACATCAGCAGAAACACGGGTAATGTTAATTTTAGGCGCTTCAACTATCCAGCCTAGCTCGCGACCTAAAATATCTACAGGAATAGTTTTACCAACATCAGATGCGGTTGTTAAAACAGGAGTGGCTTGAAGTAAATTAGCAATCTCTTCCGCGCAGGCATTTGCTCCTCCTACATGACCTGATAACACAGGAATAACAAATTGAGCGGCATCATCAATAACAATAATACCAGGGTCATCATCTTTGGATTTTAAATGCGGGGCGATTAATCTAACAACAGCTCCTAGAGAAACAAAAAAAATAATTTGTTCATAATCAGAAAATAACGAGGCTATTTGGTCACGAAATGCTCCCGTGTAATAACGGCGATTATTTGAAAGTTCTTGCTGTAATCCTTTAAATTTTTCTGAGATAAGAATATCAGCATGAGGTAATTTTTTTGCTAAAGTATTAACTTGATTGACACCATGTTTAGTAATAGCAACAAGGATGGTTTTAGAGCTTGATTGAGTCATAATTAAGGTGAGGTAAATAATTATTATAACCTAGTATTTTAGTCAGGAATATAAGATAGCGAAAATAACTCTAAAATTACATTCTTAATTTTTGGATCTAGAATCCATTAAAAATAAATAACGTTTGGTTTCAGAAGCTTGTTTTTTCACTATTTCTATTTTATTTTTTAGTGATTTTTCTATATCTAAATGAATTAATTTTATTTTTTTATCAAGAGTTTCCATAGACTTTAAATCTTTTTTAGAAGTTGTTTTATTTTGTTCCTTATTATCATTAAATTTCTTGGTTTGCTTACTAAATGTTTCTTCTAAGTTAACTAAATTAGTATTTAATTTTATGATTTTCTCATCCAAACTTTTTAATTTACCCTGATGACTATTTTGCAGACTTTCAAAAGTATCAAAGGTACTCAATAAAAATTTATCTTTTTGTTTTTGTTGTTCTAATTGTTGCTGCTGTTGTTGTTTTAATAGCAACTCTTGTTCTTCTGCTATTAACTCTTCTTTTGTCTTAGCTTTAACCTTTTCAACGGCTTTAACTTCTTCAATGACAAGCCCAATTTTATTTAACTTTTCCCGCTTAAGATGTTTTTGAGTTGGAGGAACTTTATCTGAGAAAAATGTTTTTCCATTTTCATCCGTCCATCTATATAGTCTTGCATAAGCAGGATGATAAACAACAGTAATTAAAATGCCGAGAATAAGACTTTTAATAAATAAAGATTTTTGTTTCATGATATTTTTTCCTATACTAGCTTGACATCTAAGATTGTAATTTAGAAATATCCGCAATTTGTAAAAATTGTTGAGATAATAAATTCAACAATGCCAAACGATTCGCACGTAACCTTAAATCTTCACAATTTACCATCACATTATCAAAGAAATTATCCACAGGTTCTTTTAACTGTGCGAGTTCTGATAATGCCGCTTCATAATTGCTTTTTTCTAATAACGGTTCAATAGTCGTCGCAGATTTTTGAGCTAATTCTAATAACTGTTTTTCTTGCGGTTCAACCAGTTCGCCTATAATTTCAGTAGGAACGGTTTCCGCTTTTTTCAAAATATTACCGATACGCTTATTAGCCGCCGCAAGGCTTTCAGCTTCGGGTAATTTTCTAAAACTTTTTACCGCTTGCAAACGCTTAATAAAATCTAAAGGCTGAGCAGGTTTTATTGAAATAACCGCTTCAAATTCATCGGCTTTAAAGTCCTGTTCTAAGCAGTAACCTTTTAAACGTTCAAAGACAAAATTAGTTACTAACTGTTGGGTTTTCGTTGTATTAAACTCATGAGAATATTGTCGTAATGCGATAGAAATTAATTCAACAATATTTAACGAGAGCTTATTTTCAATAATAATTCGTAAAATACCTAAACTTGCACGGCGCAAACCATAAGGGTCTTTATCACCTGTGGGAATTAATCCTACACTAAAAATACCTGTCAAAGTATCAACTTTATCCGCTAAAGATAAAATTTGACCTGTGGTTGAACTTGGAGTTGCTGTACCTGATTGTTTAGGAAAATATTGCTCTTCTAAAGCTTGCGCGACTTCTGCATCTTCGCCATCAGCTAAAGCATAATAACGCCCCATAATGCCTTGGAGTGATGCAAACTCACCGACCATATCAGTAATTAAATCTGTTTTAGCTAATAACGCCGCACGATTTGCAAGTTCTTTATCGGCATTAATTTCATTTGCAATATAAGTCGAAAGTGTTTGCAAGCGTGTAGTTTTATCCGCTAACGTTCCTAGTTTTTGCTGAAAAACGATGGTTTCTAATTTTTCAACGCGGGCTGATAACGGTTGTTTTCTATCTTGATTCCAGAAAAATTCAGCATCGGCTAAACGCGGTAAAATCACCCGCTCATTGCCACTTTGAATAGATTCAGGACGGGTGCTTTTGATATTACTAAAAGTAATAAAATGCGCGAGTAAATCACCTTTATCATTCACCACAGGAAAATATTTTTGATTACTTTGCATAGTGGTAATTAAAACTTCTTTAGGCAGATTTAAAAACCGTTCATCAAAATTGCCCATCACTGGTACTGGCTGTTCATTTAGCGAGGTGATTTCATCTAATAAATCTACTTCAATATAAGCAAAGCCCCCTACTTTTTTAGCGGATTCATTAGCGGCATCGCGAATAATTTGTTTACGTTCTGCAAAATCAACAATCACTTGTCCTTGTTCTTTTAAAGTGCTGACATAAACATCTGGTGAGTTAATTGTAAAATATTCTGGGGCGTGAAAACGATGTCCACGAGATTGATTGCTGGTTTTTAAGCCTAAAATTTCCGTTTCAATAACGTTTTCACCATATAACAAAACCGCCCAATGTACAGGTCGTACAAATTCAATGGTCGAATTTCCCCAGCGCATTTTTTTAGCGATCGGTAAAGTGAAAATACTTTTATTAATAATGTCAGGGACTAATTCGGTTGAAGCTTTGCCTTTAACCGCTTGTTTAAAAATCAGCCATTCGCCTTTATTGGTTTTCATGCGCTCTAAGGTATCAAATTCTGCACCACAACTTTTAGCAAAACCTAATGCCGCACGACTCGGCGAACCGTCCTCAGCAAAGGCGGCTTTCACCGCAGGACCTCTTTTTTCAACTATTTTATCATCTTGGGATGAATTTAAACCTTTAATTAATACTGCTAAACGTCTTGGGGTTGCATAAGCTTTAGAGTCTTGATAACTCAATCCAGCATCATCTAAACCTTTGAGTATATTGCTTAATAAAGCGTTGCTTAAAGTAAATAAATTTTTAGGCGGAAGCTCTTCGCAGCCTAGTTCAAATAATAAATCTTGGGGTTCGGTCACGGTGTGTTGCCTATATTTTTTAAGTGTGTTTCGTCTGCATTGTTAGGATTTTTTATTAAATAATCCGTCCAATTAAATAGCTGTGTGATGCCGTTAGCATTTTGTCTTTTTAGTTCTTTAAATACGGTTTTAAACCGAGGATTATCTAAGCTAGTTTTAGGCTTTGCTAGTTTTTTAAGCTCGTCAAAATTGCTTGAAAGACCATAATATTCTAACGATAAATTTATTTGTTTTGATTCGCTAATCAACCATTTTTCAATCGGTGGGTGTAATATTAAATAATGATTTTCTGATTGATGCTTATAAAGTTTTAAATTATGTTTTTCATTTATAAAGTCGAATTTTGTTGATGTTAGTTTATCAGGGCTATCCTTGTCAATATCTAAAATACCAATGGCAAATTTTCCTATAAATTTTTTTTGCATGATTCTAATAACTTCATTACAGCCTTTTTGATGGTTGTACCCCTTTTGAGTTGGTAGCAAAGTTTCCATTAAATTGGTATCAAGAAAGCATTCAGGCAGAACATGATTATCCATGTTTTGTAAAGCGTTCATAATTAAAAAAAACATCTATACCGTAATCATAAATTTCTTCTATTTCTTCATCGGAAAGTCGATTAATAACGGTTTGTCCATCTTTGAAGTCAGCGAAAAATATCGCTAATTCGTTACGAGTTTCTTTATCTTCTAAAAAATCATTTAAGACATAAGGACTATGGGTGGCAATAAAAAATTGATTAGTTTTTGAATTAATAACTTCTTGCGTGAAATGAGCTATATAAGGCGGAAAGCAATGTGCTTCGGGTTCTTCAAATAATAAAATTGAATCTTTATTAGAAGTAATAGCTGTTTTATAAAAGATAAGTCTGTGTAAAGTGTCTGCAATAGAATTATATGGCAGTGAAAATATTTCACCGTCTTTAGTTTCTTTCACAATTCTTAACAGATTACTTCCTTTATCAAAAAGTAATTTCAAGCCATATTCTGAAAATAGCTTTATCAATTCTTTTTTTAATTCTCTATTCTCTTGAATAATCTCAATTAAATTAGCACCGTATGGAGGTACTAAATAGGGGATATAATTTTCTTTTTCATCTTGATCTTTATGAGAAATATCATGAGTGAATTTATAATATTTAACTTTTGAAGATAATTCTACATTTTGTTTGCTACTTATAATTAACTGGTGATTTATATTTATTGACTTATCTTTTATAGGTATATCCCCTTGAATAGTCATTTTTAAGTCAAGAATGCCAAAATCTTTTTTATATGTAATAGTACAAGATTCCCCTTTTATATCACTAATATAAATATATTTTTCATTATTTCCATCAAAAAATAATTCAGTTAAATTATCTAATCTAATAAACTGAGTTAATTTTTTATTATTACTATATTTAAAATAAGGTAAGCTAAATATACCAAGTGCTTCAAGAATATTTGACTTCCCAACATTAGGTTTTCCGATTAATAAATTAATTCGTTTACAATTATTTAAAGTTACTTTCTTAAGCGATTTAAAGTTAGAAATCTGAATGTAGTTAAAAAATGTATCTTTCATGGTTTCTTAATTTTGAAGGCGCAATTTAAATATTAATTTGTTATCCTTCTTTAATTAGCATTTGTAAATTCTCCATAGAAATTCCTGCGTAGGAGGCACATCATTCGTGTTATCTCACTTGAAAGATGCGCTCCATGCCTCAACTAAAACTTATTTAAACTTTTTCAAAAGAATGCACCCAGACTAAATCATCTTCATTCCAAGTCATATTGGCGTGCATTTTCAAAATTAAGTTCTTATACATTTCTAAAGAAGGATAACCTTCTGCTTGTGCATCAATATCTGTCATTTCACCTAAGCGTTGACGTTCTAAACTGGTCACTTTAAAAGTAACCCCTTCTAAAGTAAAAGTTTCATTAGGATAGGCATAAACCCCATCACGGCGTTGTTGGGTTTTACGCCCTGCTAGAGTTGCTTCAACTAATTTAGGGTGTTTTACTAAATTTGCGATTTCACAGGTTTTTTCAGGGTAATCAGCCATTATCTATTTTTAATAATTAAGTAAAAAAGAATACCATACCGAATTAAATCATAATAACAAGTGATTTAATTAAATAAAATGTTTATTCAACTAAATGATTCTCCAAAAAGATTAATATTTAATAACCTCTGTTCCTTTACCAACTAAAACCACATCCGCACCACGCAAGGCAAATAATCCAACGGTGACTACTCCTGGAATATTATTAATTTCTTTTTCTAAAGCCATAGGTTCCATAATATTCATATTATGAATATCAATAATTTCACAGCCATTATCAGTAATATAATCTTGCCGCCATTCAGGTTGTCCGCCCATTTTAACTAATTCTCTTGCCACATAACTACGCGCCATAGGTATCACTTCAATAGGTAACGGAAATTTACCCATCACATCAACATATTTAGATTCATCAACAATACAAATAAATTTATCACTGATAGCCGCAACAATTTTCTCACGAGTTAATGCACCACCACCACCTTTAATCATTTTCTTCTGTGGATTAACTTCATCAGCACCATCAACATAAACCCCGATTCTATCTACTTCAGATAATTCAATCACCCGAATACCGATTTTTTTCAATCGTTCGGTGGTGACAATAGAACTAGAGACTGCTGCTTCTATATCGTTTTTAAAATCAGCTAACAAGTCAATAAAAAAATTAACGGTTGAACCTGTGCCAACACCAATAATAGCCTCACCTTTTACATAGTCAATGGCAGCTTTAGCAACTTGTTGTTTTAATTCATCTTGAGTCATCGTACTTTGCCTTAATTAATATTAAAAAAATCTAAACTTTGAAAATGATACCCCATATAAACAATTTTATCTAATGGCATGGAAACCCTGAGCTGTGGCGAGTATCGTGTGCAGCATTATGAATGACTTCCAGCGGTGCAAAACCAACGATAGATAAAATAATTAAACCAAATAAAGCACTCGCCAAGATTTGGCGATTTTTGCTAATATTAACCTTAGTTAAGGATTGGGTTTGAGTAAGTGTAGTCATAATTATTCCGTAAATGTAAGTGGATGAATAAATTTAGTTATCAAAAAAGCGGACAATGCACCAATTATAAGCCATAACAAGCCATTGGCAATACTGGTTTGAAGGATAAAATCATGCCATAAATCTGTTAATGCGTTAATAGCCTCTGGATTGGGATTAGTAAATCCATGTTTTTCCGGTTCAGGAGCGGCTAATAAATGGGGAATGATTAATAATAGTCCGCCAATTACTTTGAATATCAGCGGTTTAAATGCTATTAACCATAAGCCAATAGCAGTGAACAACACGGCTAATAACCACCATGTTTGCCGTCCCTCTAAAGAGGCTGCTTCCATTCCAGGAATTTCAGGTGCAAGCCCTAATGCTGGGGCAATAAAAATGCTTAGATAAGCCGCAATTCCCCAAAGAAAACCATAGCTTAATTTAATAGAAGGTCTAAATGCCATTGCACTCAACAATAATAAGCTATAGGCAAAACATACTAAAAAATTAGCGATAACACTAAACGATGAACGCTCTAATTCATTTTCTGGACTCCATGCTTCAATAGTTCCCTTAACAGGGGGTTCGATGACTTCATAAATTTCTGAGGCTAAAATAATCGGGGTAATAAAAAAATGCTGATATAAACTTAAAAATAAACCTGCTACCATTCCAATAGCAACAGCTAATAAAACAAGGTTTCTAAAATACATAAAAAATCTCTAATAACGATTAAATTAAATGACCGATAACGTCATTGTAAAAATAAACATAATAATCACCGCAAAAATTAAAGTGATATTATAAGGGCTGGAGTTTTCTAATCGCTGATATTCTTTTTTTACTGCTCCCCAAAAATTACTTGCTTCTTTACTGGCTTTAAAACGTCCAGTAAAAGAACGCTTTTCAATTTCAGCGGCTTCTGCGGCAAGAATTTCATCAAGTGGAGAATAAAAACAATCACATTTAGGGCATTTATATTCCTCACCTTTCCGTTGACGGTTACATTGTGGGCATTGGGTCATGTTCATATATATAGCTCAACCTTGTTAGTTTGATTTTAAAAATGGATAACCTTTTCCTATAATACTCAAAATTACTAAACAGGTGAACTAAATTATTTAAAGTGAGTGTTTACAAGCTTACAAACTAAACTTTACAATAAAGCTATTATTGATAACCTGCTTAAATTTTAATGATTCATATCCTTTTAATTGGAATAATTTTATTTGCCCTTTATTTTTTTTCTAACGCTCTAAAAGCCAGAGAAATTGCTTTTCATGCCGCTAAACGACATTGCCAAAAATTAGACTTACAAATGCTTGATGAATATGTGGCACTCACTGGGTTTTGGTTAAAACGTAATGATGATGGACACTTTCAAGGCTGGCGTTCGTATTCTTTTGAGTTTTCAGCCACAGGTTTAGAGCGTTATCATGGTAAACTCATCATGCTAGGAACTAGACTTGTTTCGGTAGAACTAGAACCTTATATAGATATTTAAATTTATGATACAAAAAAATAATCAACTTATTTCACCAGAAACTGAAACGGAAGCAATGAAAATTGCGCGTGCGAACCAACGTCGAAGACAGACAAAAGAACAAACTAAGTTAATTGCCCAAGGAATTGAAAAAGGCATCTCTCAGTATAAAAAACACCAAAAAATTAAAAATAGAGCAATTGATAAACAGCGTAAACAAGTCTTGAAACCCCCCCCTGCCTTAACAATACTGTCATCAGAGGTTAATAATAAAACTAAATTTAGCTTATTACCATGGGTATTATTAGGTATGACTTGGTTTGGTCTGGTTATTTATATAGCTACAAATGAATTATTTTAGCGAGGCTTTACTGGCTGCGATTCAACTTATTCTTCAATTTGATAGTGATATTTATCATATTGTGTTTACATCACTAAAAATTTCCTTTACTGCCACTATTTTTGCCAGTTTCTTCGGGATTTTTTTAGGCATTGCAATGGCAATTAATAATTTTATAGGCAAACGTTTATTACAGCAACTATTAAACACTTTAATGGCAATGCCTACTGTCATGATAGGACTTATTTTTTATGGTTTATTTAGTAGACGAGGGCTATTAGGTGACTGGGGATTACTTTATACCGATATTGCCGTTATTATTGGCGAGTCTTTTTTAATTACCCCTATTATTATTAATCTAACCTTAGTTGCCGTACAATCAACCGATAAACGCCTGCTGGAAACATTAAAAATACTTGGTGCAAAACCCTATCAGCAATTTATTCCCATTTTAAGTGAATGTCGCTTTGCGATTCTTGCAGCAGTAATCACTGGGTTTGGGCGAGCTATTGGTGAAGTGGGTGCGGCAATGATGTTAGGAGGGAATATTCAAGGAACGACTAGGACAATGACTACTGCAATTGCTTTAGAAACTAGTAAAGGTAATTTTGAACATGGATTAGCATTAGGGATATTATTATTATTGATTGCTTTTAGTGTTAATTTAAGCTTACAATTTTTAAAATGGGATGAGGATTAAATGCAAAAAAATAAACATCATTTTGTTAATAACCATGTGACAATGCCACCGTTTCCTAGCTTTACCGAGCAGGCTATTTTTGGTTTGGGTTGTTTTTGGGGCGTAGAACGGTTATTTTGGCAGCAACAAGGGGTGTTTTCAACTGCTGTTGGTTATGCTGGAGGGAAAAAAACTAATCCTACTTATGATGAAGTTTGTACAGGGACAACAGAACATGCTGAAGTAGTTCAGGTCATTTTTGAACCTGAAAAAATAAGCTATTTACAATTATTAATTTTATTCTGGGAATCACATAATCCTACGCAAGGCATGAGGCAAGGTAATGATATGGGGACACAATATCGCTCTTGTGTACATACTTTATCAGCACAGCAACAACGACAAGCAGAAGATTCAAAACGGTATTATCAACAACAATTAGATATTAAAGGGTATGAGAAAATAACTACTGAAATTATATCAGCTCCACTATTTTATTATGCTGAAGATTATCATCAACAATATTTAGCGAAAAACCCAACTGGTTATTGTGGATTAAAAGGGTTGAAGGTTAAATTTTAAGAGCAATCAATTAGGCTTTCTTTTAATGCTTCAATAATTGCTTGTTGTCTAATTTGTTGACGACTACCTTTAAATAAATATTTTCTTACTCTAGCAAGGCTATTTTTATATTGCCAAGCTATGAAAACTGTGCCTACAGGTTTTTCTAAACTACCACCACTAGGGCCTGCAATTCCTGTGACTGAAATTGCGTAATTAGCCAGACTATTTGTTAATACACCTTCCACCATTTCTAATGCTGTCTTTGCACTTACTGCACCAAATTGTTCTAAAGTGTGTTGATTGACTCCCAACATCTCTATTTTTGAGTGATTGCTGTAGGTAATAAAACCACGTTCAAACCATTGTGAACTCCCTGCTATTTCAGTCAAAACTTGAGCAATACCTCCACCGGTGCAGGATTCAGCTACAGCTATCATTAGACCTTGTTGTTGTAATTTTTTACCTAAATTAGAAACTAAGCTAATTAATTTTATTTCCATGATGTTTCCTCGTCTTTGTTTGGTTAGAATAATCTCATGACAACTCAAAAAACTTCATCACCACATACGCCGATGATGCAACAATATTTGCACATTAAATCACAACATCCTGAAACCTTAGTATTTTATCGGATGGGGGATTTTTATGAGCTTTTTTTTGATGATGCTAAAAAAGCTTCACAATTATTAAATATTACCCTAACTAGCAGGGGAAAAACTGCAGGAATACCGATTCCGATGGCTGGAATCCCTTATCATGCCGCCGAAAATTATATTGCTCGGTTGTTAAAGCACAATGAATCAGTGGCTATGTGTGAACAAATTGGTGACCCAGCTACCTCCAAAGGGCCTGTTGAACGTAAAGTGGTACGAATTATCACCCCTGGAACAGTGACGGATGAAGCCTTACTCGAAGATCGACAGGATAATTTACTGGTCGCCATTAGTTGGGAAAATAATCATTACGGTATTGCTTGCTTAGATGTCTCTAGTGGTCGTTTTATTTTACAAGAAGTTAAAACTAGTATACAACTTTACACTGAAATTGAACGCCTTAATCCTGCTGAGTTATTAATCAGTGAAGACTGGCAACCACCTTTAATTATTACTGAACGACGCGGTTTATGTAAACGCCCTTCGTGGCATTTTGATGTTGAAACGGCTAAACAACGTTTATTAAGACAATTTGAGGTTATTGATCTCAAAGGTTTTGGTTGTGAAACTATGACTCTTGCTATTGCTGCAAGCGGTTGTTTATTACAATATCTAAAAGATACCCAACAAAATACCTTGCCTCATTTACAGGGTATTATGGTTGAAAATAATAGTCGTTATATTGAACTAGATGCTGCTAGTCGGCGTAATTTAGAATTGGATACTCACCCAACAGGGCAACTACGTTATACCTTATTTGGTGTTTTAGATAAAACTATAACTTCGATGGGCAGTCGCTGTTTAAGGCGTTGGATACACCGTCCTTTAAGGGATCATAATGTTTTAAAGGCACGATATAGTTGTATTGAAAGTTTATTGAAGCAGTTACATTATCAATTGCTTCAAGAAACCCTTAGACATATAGGTGATATTGAACGCATTAGCTCTAGGATTGCTCTTAGATCAGCACGACCTCGTGATTTAATCACCCTTAAACACACTTTATCAGTTTTACCTGAATTACAACAACAGCTTAATGTGACTGCAAACCCACATTTAATTAATTTAGCTAAAAAAATCAGTGAGTATCCTCAACTATTGCATTTATTACAACAAGCTATTATTGATAATCCACCCGTATTAATTCGTGATGGAGGGGTTATTGCTCGTAATTATAATCATGCTTTAGATGAGTTAAGAGATTTGAGTGACAATGCGGATCAATTTTTAATTGAAATGGAAGCTCGTGAAAAAAAAGCAACAGGCATTACTAATTTAAAAGTTAATTATAATCGCGTTCATGGTTTTTATATTGAAATTTCACGGCTGCATAGTGATAAAGTCCCTGTTCATTATACTCGTAAACAAACTTTAAAAAATGCAGAACGTTATATTACCGCTGAATTAAAGGCGTTTGAAGATAAAGTTTTGAGTGCGCGAGGAAAAGCATTAAGTTTTGAAAAAACTTTATATGATGAATTATTAGGAATTATCGCTCAAGATTTAATTGGCTTACAACGTTGTGCAACCACTTTAGCCGAATTAGATGTTATTACTTGCTTTGCAGAACGGGCGGATAATTTAAACTTAAATTGTCCAAAATTAAATCTAAAATCAGGTATTATTATTGAGTCGGGACGACATATTGTCGTTGAGCAGGTTTCTAAGACCACTTTTGTTTCCAATGATGTTTGTTTTTCACCTAAACGGCGGATGTTAATAATTACAGGCCCTAATATGGGGGGTAAATCAACCTATATGCGTCAAATTGCATTGATTGTATTATTAATCCATATCGGCTGTTATGTCCCTGCAAAATCAGCTCATTGTGGAATTATTGATAAAATATTTACTCGAATAGGGGCATCTGATGATTTAGCTAGTGGTCGTTCAACATTCATGGTTGAAATGTCAGAAACAGCTAATATTCTACATAATGCTACTGCTAATAGTTTGATTTTAATGGATGAAATTGGGCGAGGAACTAGTACTTTTGATGGCTTATCATTAGCTTGGGCATCGGCTAAACATTTGGCTAAAATTACCAAAGCGTTTACGTTGTTTGCAACCCATTATTTTGAATTAACTACTTTAGCTGAGGAGTATAAATCTATTTATAATCTTCATTTAGAAGCCAAAGAACATGGTGATAAAATTATTTTTTTACATGCGGTTAAAGAAGGGGCAGCTAATCAAAGTTATGGTTTACAAGTAGCCACTTTAGCTGGCGTTCCACGTTCTGTAATTGAGCAAGCGAAACTTAAATTACAACAGTTAGAAAATAATGCTTACCAAGAAAAACAAGAGAAACAAATAAAAATTAACGATGGACAAATTGATGTATTTTCAGCTCAGGATTATCATCCTGTTTTAAATCTTTTGGCTGAGATTAATCCTGATGAAATAACTCCTAAAAAAGCCTTAGAGTTAGTTTACAGGCTTAAACATTTAGTATAAGAAGTTAATTTTTTACTAATTCCATACTTTGAGCATGTTAATTCATCAGGAAACATTCTGTATATCGTATTTTGCTACTTTATACGGAGTATTTATTTTATTATTGCAAAGTTCAGGATGTAGGAATGATTAATTTTTCATGACCAATTTATTTCTTAATAAACCGATAAATATCACCAAACCTAGCTTTTAAGACCATAATTTTTTCGCTAATATTAATTAAAGAGAATTTATCAAATTTTCCTGCCCTTCCTAAAATAGAAACTTTTAATTTATTATCATTAATTTCATATTTTACTGGTGATTGGTCATAAAAACCACCTTCTCGTGGAATATGTGTAATAGTTAACATGCCGTTATTCTTAAAAGTCCATGTATCTTCTCTTTTATTAGTATTTCCTGATTTTTCAGTATAATCTAAACGCCAAGATCCTTGAATATTTTCCTTGGTAAGTTCTGTGCCTTCTGCATAAACATTATTACTGATAAGTAAGGTACTTAATAAAACTATTGCTGCTATTATTTTATTCATTTAATTTTAAATTATTTAATTTATCTTGAAGGAGTCATTATACGCAATTGTTTAAAAATAAAGTATTTTTATTGCATGGCTTTAGCTAACAAGTGACTATAGTTGGTAAATCAGAAAGAAATAAGCTATTTTATATTTACTTTTATCTTGAATTGATTAACGGTTTTTTGTAATTGTTGTAAGACTTTTTTTGTAGGTTGTTTTCCATATCTTTGTTGATTATATAATGCAGTGATTACTTTGAATTGATGCTTTTGAGTTGGGAAACGTTGACTGATTCTTGTATAAAAATCATTTGCACCTTCATTTGGCTGTCGTTGTAACCCTACTTTTGCGAGTTTTTTACAAAATTTTTGATAATAAAAGGAAGCTTTATCAATTGAGGTGTCATTATTTTTAAATAAATAAATAGTTAAACATAAGGTGATAAAACCAATTAATCCCATCATCCAGTAAAGCATAATTTTTAAATTTTTTATCCCTAATGATGATAAAAAATTGGCTTGATTTCCAGTGTCATAATGAATCACCCAGCGTTGCCAATTATAATCAAGACTTTGCAAAAGTTGGTGTGACTTTTTGAACCAACTGTAAGCATTGCTATTATTTATTGACATAAAGTTAACTAGTCCCTGAGCTATTTGTTTGTTAATATCAACCCCACGTTCTATACGCTCTGGGGCAACTGCTGCCGTTGGGTCAACTCTTGTCCAACCCTTATTTTCTAACCAAACTTCTGCCCATGCGTGAGCATCTGCCTGCCTTACTTCTAAAAACTTACCTATGCTATTAAATTCGCCGCCTTGATAACCACCAATAACTCGTGCAGGAATATGGGCAACTCGCATTAAATAAACAAATGTTGTTGCATAATGACTACAAAATCCACGGCGATTTTCAAATAAAAAAGTCTCTATCGGTTTTTGTTTCATTAATGGTGGTTTTAAAGTGTAATAAAAGTCTTCGGTTCTAAAATAATCTAATAGTGTTTTTATAAAATCTTCTGGAGAACTATTAAAGCCCTTTAGCTGTTTAATAAATGTAATAATTTTTTGAGAGGCAGGGTAGGGCAGTTGGGTATTTTCTCTAAATTCAGCTTTGGTAATATAACCAGTGTTATAATGTGGATAGGAGACCAGTTGATATTCACGCCGATTATTTGACTGTTTTTGAGTCAATAGTTGATGGCGTGGGTTTTTATAGAGTCCTGATGAAAACTGTGCTGGCATATCTAGTGTGTAAATCCAGTTTTTAATTTGAGGCTCTAAGAGTAAAGTATATTTATAGGCTTTACCTTTATATTTAGGTGTATCCATATAAGAGGGATTAATATATTGCTGTGATTCTGTCCAACGTTTCCCGTCTGTATAGCTATAAACAGGTCCACGCCAATAACGTTGTCTAGGTGGAGGAATATTGTTATTTTCAAATTTAACCCGAAACGCAAGCTCAGGAGATAAAGCTAAACTAGTAATAGAACCAGGATCTAAGGTATCACTTAATCCAGTTATTGCATTGGTATTAGTGTCATTTAAAAATACCCAATCAGGAGTTTGAATACGTGGAAAAAGAAAAAATAAGACTAAAGTCATGGGTAAAGCTTGAGCAAGAATAGTTGCTGATTTTTTTATTGCTACAACTGGTTTAGACTGTTGGCTATTGATAATAATTAAACTGGTAAATAAAGCACAACAAACTAATAAAATATAAAGTGCCATTAACATGCTTTGTCCAAATAAAAACTGTGAACTGGCAACAATAAACGCTAAATAGCAGATTAAATATAAATCACGATCTTTCTTTATTTCTAATAATTTGAGTGCTAAGGCAATAACAAATAGACTTGTCCCTGCATCACGCCCTAAAAAACTTCGAAAATGGTTCAATAATAAAGCAATACCGCCCAGCATAATTAACAAGACAATAATTTTATGCGGTAACCAATGGCTTTTCCAAATGCCTATAAAACGCCACAATAATAAGGCATAGAAAAAAGTAATAATAGATAAAGGAATATGCCAAAAATGAGGGAAGGTAATTAAACCAATTGAGCTTAGTAAAAAAACCAGAGTGCGTTGATTATTTTTTAATACCATAGTTTAATTAAAAAAGGGCGAGTGCGGTTAAACATTTTTTAAAATGACAGCTACCAGAGCTTGGTTGTAAGGTTAATCCCACCAAGATAAAACCGTATTGTAAACCTGAGTTATCAGCGTCAATCAACCAGCGACATAATTGGCTTAAACGTTGTTCGCTATCATAACCGAAGGTTTGCGAATAATCTAACCAAAGCTCGGTTAATAAGTCACCACGGTAATCTTTACTATGTAATCCTTGTCCTTTAGCCATACTTTTCCAGTGAATATCCCGGATAGAGTCGCCTTCTTGATAGTCTCTCAATCCGTAAAAATCACTGTGCCCTTTTGTTATATTTCCTTGCTGCGCTTGTTCACCAGCTAATTCAGGGAAAGGATTATTTTCGGTAGATGGTTTAGGGTAAACCAAGGCTTTAACTTCAAAATGGAGGACAGACCACGCTTTAAATAAGCCAAAAGGATACTGACAGGCTAAGGTAATTGGTTCGCAATAATGCCAGCCGCGTTTAAGTGTTGGTGAGTTTAACGTAACTAAACGTTTTTGGGTTGCTGGCAAGTCTATCGTTTTAGTATTATTTAAGTTAAGCGTTAAGTTAAACCGTTCGAGTATACTTGGATTATCAAGATAAATATCAACAACAACATCCTCACTAACATAGGCTGAATGCGCTTTAGATACTGAAATAATTAAGCCTGCAAGACTTTTGAAAGTATGCAAAATAGTAATAAAAAATACACTAGCTAATAAAAAAGATAATAAATATGCTAAATTATTGTTATAAACAAAAGAAATTACTAATAATAAAGCAACTAACAAAGCGAAATTTAATCCTCGTTGCGTAGGTAAAATATAAATACGTTTATGGTTTAAAGTAACGCTTTTTTTATCAAGATAATGACGTTTAAATAATTTTTTCAAGAATAACTTTAATTGCTTCAAGGAATTGCCACTTTATTAATAAGAGGGGCAACAATTTCTTCAGCATTGGTACTTCCATGTTTTAATCTATGAGCTGCAACCGCAGGTAAAACTACCTGTACATCTTCGGGTAATACTGCATCACGGTTTTCCATAAATGCCCATGTTTTAGCCGCTGTTAATAAACCTAGACCAGCTCGTGGTGAGAGTCCCTCATTATAATCAGCTGATTCACGGCTATAATTAATGATAGCTTGAATATAATCAAGTAATGGCGATGAAGCATGAATTTTAGCGCAGTTTTTTTGTATTAATGCCAGTTTCTCTGCGGTAATCTGAGGCTTTAAACAACTAATCAGTTGTTGACGATTTTCACCCATTAATAAACTGCGCTCGGCTTTATAGTCGGGATAACCTAATTCTATACGCATTAAAAACCGATCTAGTTGTGATTCAGGTAATGGAAATGTACCAATTTGATGATTAGGGTTTTGAGTAGCAATAACAAAAAAAGGGGTGGATAATTGATAGGTTTTCCCTTCAACTGTTACTTGCTGCTCCTCCATTGCTTCTAATAATGCGCTTTGTGCTTTTGGTGTTGAACGGTTAATTTCATCTGCTAGAATCATTTGGTTGAAGATAGGTCCTTTATGAAAGCTAAACTCATGTTTTTCGGTATTAAAAATAGAACAACCGATAATGTCAGCAGGTAAAATATCACTAGTAAATTGAATGCGCTGATAATTTAAGCCTAATAATTTAGCCAAAGTGTGTGATAAGGTAGTTTTGCCGACACCTGGAATATCTTCAATTAATAAATGACCTTTAGAAAGTAAACAGCAAAGAGCAAGGCGAATTTGTGCTTCTTTACCTAGTATAATTTGATTAGCGGCGTTAACGAGATTGTTTAAGGTGGTTTGCATTATTCAAAGAGTGGTAATAGAAGAGAGAAAATTAATCAACATCAATTTGTTGTTGATCTTTGCTTTTGCTATATTTTAAGATAATTTCACCATATTTATGCTGTGATTCTAGCGTTATTTTTTGTTTCATTGCATTTAAAAAATCTTCTTCTCCTTTTATTTTTTTATTTAAGAGTAAGGATAATTCAGCTAATAAGTCTTCACCAATACCTGCATATTTCATATTTTCTAATGCTTTAGTGGTAATTTCAAAATTAGTTAAAAATTGATTGGCATAGTGTAAATAAACTTTTTTCTCAATGAAAGCATCATATATATCAGGGTCTATATGTCCATCTTCTTTCATTTTTTTTAAAATAAGCAAGGACTGTGACAATTTCTTCGCCTCTTTATAAGGTCTATCTCCAGCAGTTAAGGCCTCAAAAATATCTGCAATGGCCATAGTTCGTGCTTGTATTGACATTTGTTCACGGGTAAGTCCATTAGGATAGCCTTTGCCGTCCATGCGTTCATGATGTCCTCCAGCATATTCAACAACATTTTTAAGATGTTTTGGAAATTTAATTTTTGATAACATTGCAATAGTTGCTTCAATATGATGATTAATCACTTGGCGTTCTGTAGCTGTTAATGTACCTCGTTCTATGGTCAAATTATTAATTTCATTTTCTGATAAAATAGCAAGGGTTTTATTACCTAAATTCCAATAACTTGTTGCAATTTTATAAATACGGTCTTTGTCTGCTGCCTTCATAAATTCGCCACCTGTATTAGATAATTTAATAAATGCTAAATCATTTTCGAGGTCATTAATTTGTTGCTGATAAATTTCTTTTAATGCTACCTTCTGTTCAGGGCGAATAATAATATCTTCAAGCATTTTAATTTTAGCATCGCGTTTTAAAACTTCAAATCTAGTTTCAACCAGTTCTAAACGATCAAAAATAGTTTCTAACTTAGTTGCTTTATTAACGATATATTCAGGGGTAGTGATTTTTCCACAATCATGTAACCATCCAGCTATCTTTAACTCATAGCGGTCAAGATCATTCATTTTAAAGTATTTTAGATAGCCTTTATTAGTACTATCAGCAGCTTCTGCAATTAACATGGTTAATACAGGAACACGACGACAATGTCCACCTGTATAAGGTGATTTATCATCAATTGCGGTGGCTGTTAATTTAATTAATGATTCAAACATAGCTTCTAAATCATCAATCAAATGTTGCTTAGTCAGTACCAAGGCCGCTTGAGAGGCTAATGCTTCGGTAAAACGATGTGATATATTATCAAAGGCTATCGCATTACCTGTATTAGAATCTATTGCGTTGATTAATTGTAATACGCCAATAGTATCATTTTCGTGATTATTTAATGGGACGGAAAGAAATGAAGTTGAATGGTAATTATTTAATTTATCAAATTTTTTAGGCCCTGAAAAATCAAAAAAATTATTTTCAGCATAAATATCGGTAATATTTACCGTTGTTTTTTTATGATAAGAATAACTTACAATATTAGCTAAATTAGCAGACCCATCTTTATGGTACAAAGGGATTGAAGGAATGCTAATTGAGTTTCCAGACTTACCACCTAGCCTAAGATTAAGTGAATCAGAATGGACAATTTTCACTTTAATGTTATTTCCTTCTATCCTATATAATGTTCCTCCATCTGCGTGAGCAATTGATTTCGCACCATTTAAAATTAATTCTAATAACTGCTCAGTACTCATTTTTGATGAAAGCGCGATACTAATTTCTATAAGCTTTTCAAGTTGTTTGATGATACGATAATCAGACATTGAAATAGTGAGGTTTTGTGATGAATAATGCAAATTGTAACGATTCGCGTCATGACATAAAAGAAAAATTTATACTATTTAACCTAAATGCTGTTTTTTTCTGCATAGCCTTTTATTTTATAAATTTAAATTATTGAAATGACAGGTTATTTACTAAAAAGTGACATAGAACTATAAACAGGATTCATTGTGGCCGATTACCCAAAAGTGCGAACAAATTTAATTACTATGCTAGAGGAACTTGAAAAAAATTTAAACGATGTATTTAAAGAAGAAAAAAAGTTTGAAAATCGAGTTGATAAACAGAGTATTGCAATAGAAAAAGCATTACTTAGTGATAAGCGTTTTAACCTTAAAATCCAAAAAGATAAAGTTTAACGGAAAATGGATATAAAATATATACTGAGGTCAGCTTATATTATTAAAGGATTGGATTATAGTAAAAATTATTTAGCAACTAAATTTTTATAAAGTCTTATGAAATTAAATGTAGAGTTTTTACATATTGCCGTCGGGGTTATTAAAAATAGCCTAGGAGAAGTGCTAATTTCTAAACGTGCTGATGATGTTCATCAAGCATGTTTATGGGAATTTCCTGGTGGAAAAGTAGAACAAGGTGAAGTTGTATTTATGGCTCTAAAACGTGAATTATTAGAAGAATTGGCAATTACGATTAAAACGGCAACTCCTCTAATAAAAATTTATCATCATTATTCTGAGTTATCGGTTTTATTAGATGTTTGGCTGGTTAATGATTTTTCAGGGAATGTTTATGGTAGAGAAGGTCAAGAAATAATCTGGTCAGATGTTAATAAACTCTCTAATTATCATTTTCCCATAGCAAATAAAGGAATTATTAGTGCAGTACAATTACCCAATTGTTATGCAATTTTAGATGATACTGATAACAAACCGTTGTTATTTAAATTTAAAAAAATATTGAATAAGGGAGTTAAGCTTATTCAAGCACGATTAAAAAATTTAAATGCCAAAGAGCTGAAAAGTTTTTTAGAGCTTGCCATGCCTTTATGCAAACAATATCAAGCAAAACTATTAATTAATTCAGGGGTTGTAAATGCGTGGAAAATTGAAACAGATGGTTTACATTTAACTAGTACTGATTTAATGAGACTAAATACACGACCTAATAATAAGGGCTGGCTGGCGGCTTCTTGTCATAACCTGTTGCAATTACAACATGCTCAGAAAATAGGGGTAGATTTTGTTGTACTTGCCCCTGTTTTAACCACTCAGACACATCCTAATGCTAAAATTCTGGGTTGGAAAATCATGGCAGAGTTAATTGAAAAAGTCTCTATCCCTGTATTTGCTCTAGGAGGAGTTGCTATTCATGATATTAAACAAGCTCAAATTAGAGGCGCGCAAGGAATAGCTGGTATTACAGCTTTTTTATAAAAGGACGGTTATAGTTATTTAATAGTATGAATAAAAATACCAACCCAGTCATTAGCTGGTGGATGCACTTTAAAATTTTCAATTCTTTCAAGATAGAGTTGGTGTAATTTATCATTGGTTTTTTGTTGTGGTAACTGCATAAACTGCTGTTGTGCTTTTTCCCAGTTTTGTTGATAATAATCAGAGAATGCTTGTTCTAATAAGCTTAAGTATTGCAAATAATAACTAGATACCTTTTCTTTACTCGTAATAACTTCATAAATAGTAACTGGTTCTTTTTTTCCCTTAACTTGTACTCGGTCAAGTTCTCGATAAACATATAAGGGAGCAGCTATTTTAGTGCTTTCACTGACAATAAGTTTAACCCCGTAATATTTAGTTAGCCCCTCTAAACGTGAGCCTAAATTAACTGCATCCCCCATTACAGTATAAGCTGTGCGAAATTGAGACCCCATATTACCTATACTCATAACACCTGTACTAATTCCAACCCCCATATCTATAGTGGATAACTCTGTTCTTTTAAATTTAGTTTGCCATAATTTTAAATTATCTAGTATATCTAAACCTGCTTGTACCGAATTGGCAGCATGATTTTTATCTTCAACAGGTGCATTCCAAAATGCCATGACCGCATCACCCATATATTTATCAATCGTGCCTTTATTATTATGAATGATTTGAGTAACAGGGGTTAAAATATCATTAATTAATTCACAAAGTTCTTGTGGTTTTAGATTTTCTGAGAGAGTGGTAAAATCACGTATATCAGCGAATAAAACCGTCATTTCCTTGCTTTCACCTTTAAGTGAAAACTCTTCGTCAGACTGATTCATTTGCTCAACTAATTCAGGTGGAATATATTGTCCGAATTGATAACTTAATTTTTTCTTATGCCGTGATTCAATAAAATAACCAAAAAATAATTGGACTCCAAATAAAGAATAAAGTAATAATAATGGAGTTGCAAGGTTACTATCTATATTTAAAGAAACCCATAAAAATAAATTAATACCAAAAATAGATGCAGTGACAATAATAAACAGTGATGTTGCTTTGAGAACCGATAATTTAGGAATAATTAAGATAAGAACTACACTGATTGCAATCAATAAGAATAGCTCATAAATGATAATATAATTAGGTCTTGATTTTATCGTTTGATCTAATATTCCACTAATAATATTGGCGTGAATTTCAACTCCTGGGTAATCTTTTCCCATGGGAACAGTTCGTAAATCAAATAACCCTGCTGCAGTTGCTCCTAAGATGATAATCTTATGTTCTAATTTTTCAATATCAACAATGCCATTTAGTACATCTACTGCTGATATATAGTTAAAACTTTTTCCAGAATATCCTCGGTAGGGAATTAAAGCAGCCCCTTGAAAATCAACAGGAATGCTAAATGATTGAATTTTCAAACGCTCAAGTCGCTGATCCATTTCATTATTGCCATAATTATCACCTGTTATAAATTCGATAGGCGGCGCTCCTTGGTATTGTCTAAAAATAGCTAATGATAATGCTTCATAAATCTTATTTTGATATTTAAATAATAAAAGTAACTTGCGACTAACTCCATCATCATCTGCGCCAAAGTTATTAAAAAAACCACCTGATTGTGCGGCATCTTGTAACTCAACTAAATTAGCACCGTAACTTTTTACTGAGAATAAGTGATTTAAAAAAGGCTCGTTATTTGTATAAACAGGATATGGAAGTTTGGTTTTAAGATTGATTGAGTTTTCTAGGTGACTAGCAAAATATCCTAAAATAATATTTCTATCTTTGAAACTTTGTGTAAATAATGCATCATAATCTAATTCTGGACGCATTTTAGTTAAAATTGTTTGAAATGATTGATCATCAACAAGGGCATTACTTGCTAATTCTTCTAGTAAACTTAACCCTGATGATTCATCTTTTTCTGAAAAAACCACATCAAACCCTAATAGATTAACATTGTAGTAATCAAATAGCATATCTACCAAATAAGTTAATTTATTTCTTGACCACGGCCAGCGACCTTCTTGTAATAAACTTTTATCATCAATATTAACAATAACAATGCGGTCATCAAGAGTATTAGGCATCGTTGCAATTAATCGGTAATCATAAAAGATATGTTCAATCCGTAATATAGGAGAAATAATTAATTTATTTGTTGTATGTAAAATAATGATACACATTAAGAGTAAACAAAGTGATAAACGCCAAAATTTTATATATTTACTGATACTTATTGTAGTCATAATTTTTGAGATTATTTACTTGCATTGTGAGTAATTCATTAGCCGAGGATAACACAGCAAACTGATTGATAAATGGTGACTGAATACACTGGTGATTCTTAAATAGACATTAAAACTGAACACTGTCTATTTATTATACAGCCTATGAGTTTATTATTTAAGGGCTTAAATTTGTTGAAAATAAACATAAGTGATTAATAAAAAAGTATTAATTAATTAGCTTTTTATCTTGGCGCGATTGTTGCTTATTCCTTTGTAACAGTATTGTCACTACAGGATCTTTAATTTATATCTAATCATTAAGTGATAATCTGTTTTATTGATAATAAACACTAGGAGTAAAAAATGGCAATAAGTGCAGCAACAAAAGCCGCAACCGATGCTTTAGCCGTCAACCGTGCGCCGACTAGCGTTAGTGCTCAGGAAGTACATAGATGGTTACAAAGTTTTACTTGGGACTTCGATAAAAATCGTAGCAAGTACCCAACTAAATACAAAATGGCGAATGATACCAAAGAGCAATTTAAGCTGATAGCTAAAGAATACGCTCGCATGGAATCTGTGAAAGATGAACGTCAATTTGGTAGCTTACAAGATGTTTTAACCCGTATTGATGCGGGAAATAAGGTTCATCCTAAATGGAATGAAACCATGAAAGTCATCTCTAACTTTTTAGAAGTTGGGGAATACAATGCCATCGCGGCTACGGGTATGTTGTGGGATTCAGCCTCTGCTCCAGAGCAAAAAAATGGTTATTTAGCGCAAACACTGGATGAAATTCGTCACACTAATCAATGTGGCTATGTGAATTATTATTTCACCAAACACGGACAAGATGCGGCAGGGCATAATGATGCGCGTCGTACTCGAACCATTGGTCCATTATGGAAAGGCATGAAACGGGTATTTTCTGATGGTTTTATTTCAGGGGATGCGGTTGAATGTTCTATTAACTTACAGTTAGTTGGTGAAGCATGTTTTACTAATCCATTGATTGTAGCGGTTACCGAATGGGCAGCCGCTAATGGCGATGAAATAACACCGACGGTATTCTTATCCATTGAAACCGATGAGTTGCGCCACATGGCCAACGGTTATCAAACCATTGTTTCAATTGCAAATGATGAAGCCGCGTCGAAATATCTAAATACTGATCTTAACAATGCTTTTTGGACACAACAAAAATATTTCACTCCTGTGTTAGGAATGATGTTTGAGTATGGGTCACATTTTAAAGTTGAGCCTTGGGTAAAAACTTGGAATCGCTGGGTTTATGAAGATTGGGGTGGTATCTGGATTGGTCGTTTAGGTAAATATGGCGTTGAATCACCTGCAAGTTTACGTGATGCAAAAAAAGATGCTTACTGGGCGCATCATGATTTATTTTTACTGGCTTACGCATTATGGCCTACAGGTTTCTTCCGTTTAACACTTCCTACGGCTGAAGAAGCAGATTGGTTTGAGGAAAACTATCCAGGTTGGCATGAGCATTATGGCGTCATTTATGAAGAATGGCGTAAACGGGGTTGTGAAGATCCTAATAGTGGCTTTATCCCGTTAATGTGGTTTATTGAAAACAACCATCCTATTTATATTGACCGTGTGTCTCAAGTTCCTTTCTGCCCAGATTTATGTAAAGGGGCAAGTACCTTACGTGTTCATGAATATAATGGTAAAAAGAATACTTTTAGTGATGATTGGGGCGAACGTATGTGGCTAACAGAGCCTGAACGTTATGAGTGCCAAAATATGTTTGAACAATACGCAGGACGCGAATTATCAGAAGTGATTGCTGAATTACATGGTGTACGTAGTGATGGTAAAACATTAATTGCTCAACCACATACTGATAAAGATGGAAAAATGTGGACATTAGATGATATTAAAGCACTGAATTGTGTTTTTTCTGATCCTGTTGATGCACTGTAATTCACTTCCACTTTTAACCGCTATATAGGAGATACATTAATGGGTATTCAAATAGAAACAGGGCAGCGTGGTCTTACCGATCCAGAAATGCAAAAAGTCATTGCAGATGCCGTTCCTGAGCAACCTTTAGAATCTAATCGCAAAATGAATTATTTTGTTAAGCCTCGAGGTCGTCGCTTATCAGAGTATGAAATTTTATGTTGTTATACACAACCAACACCTGATTGGATTCCTGGGGGATTAGACTGGGGTGATTGGACTCAAAAATTTCATGGCGGTCGTCCATCATGGGGTAATGAAACCACTGAAATGCACACCACAGATTGGCATAAGCATCGTGATCCTGCGAAACGTTGGCATGCTATTTATGTTAAGGATAAAGCAGAAGAATGGCGTTATACTCAGCGTTTTTTAAAGCAATTCTCTGCTGACGGTCAGATTCGTACTATGGATCCTGTTTGGCGTGATGAAGTCTTAAATGATTATTTAGGGGCTTTTTGTTTTAACGAATACGGTTTATTTAACTCACATTCTTCCGCTTCTCGTGATTGCTTGGGTGATACGTTACGTATGAGTATTGCAATGATTGGCTTGGATAAAGTTGATAATGCTCAAATGATTCAGCTTGAAAGAACCTTTATTGCTAAACTAGTTCCGGGCTTTCCTGAGTCAACGGCTGAACCTAAAAGAGAATGGACAGAAGGGGCTATTTATAAAGGGGCTAGAGAAACCGTTCAAGATATTTGGCAAGCAACCTATGATTGGAATGAAATTCTATGGGCGGGTCATCAAGTCTATGATGCAATTTTTGGTCAATTTGTTCGTCGTGAATTCTTTCTACGCTTATCATCGTATTATGGTGATAACTTAACTCCATTTTTTATCAATCAAATGCAACTTTATCATTCGCAAACTAAAGGTATTACGGGGGATATGTTCTTCCATTGCCTAGGTGATGATGCAGAATTTGGTGATTATAATCGTCGCTTAATGCGTGCTTGGACGGATAAATGGTTACCTAGAACAGTGAATGCACTAAAAGATTTCATGGGTATTTTTGCTAAAATTCCTGAAATTGAGCATGTCACCACAAGAGATGCTATTGAAGTAGCATTAACTCGTGTATTTGATGATTGGACTGAAGATTATGCTGATAAGATTGGCTATAAAGTTGATAAAGCAGCCCTAATTAAAACTGTTTTATCTGGACTTAAATAAGGAATAGCTATGTCAAATAATGCAAATTCGTATGGTGCTGGCATCATGGCGAAAACGGGCAAAGAGTTTGCCGACGAATATTTTGCCGAAGAGAATCAAGTGGTTCATGAAAGCCACGAAGTTGTTCTGGTCTTAAAAAAATCGGATGAAATGAATATCATTGTTGAGGAAATTCTATTAGGTGACCGTAAAGATGATAATCCAACCTTGGTTGTTGAAGATCGTGCAGGTTACTGGTGGCTAAAAGCAACGGGTAAAATTGAAATTGATTGTGAAGAAGCGGCTGAAATTCTAGGTAAGGACTTTAATGTTTATGACTTTTTAGTCGATGTTTCCTCAACTATTGGTCGTGCATTTACTTTAGGGGAAACTTTTACGATTACCTCTGAATTAATGGGATTAGACCGTAAACTTGAAGATTTGGAGTCTTAGGAGAATATTATGGCAAATTACAAAGTACATGATAATCATGTGCGTGATGAATGGACGGCTAAAATTGGTCAATTACATACATTGGCTAAAGGTGTTAAGTTTTTAACCGAGTTTCGTAAAAAACATACCACACCGTTACGTGAAACTTTTGATTTAGAACTTGATTGGGGTTGGATTGAGTGCAAAATTGAAGAAAAAGTCGCGTTATTGAAACATGCAGAGCTTGATGATAATCAATTCTTAAACAATTGTACCTGTGGTGCGAACGCTCAAGAAGTTGCGGATGCCGTTGTAGCTAAAATGGATGCTTGTGATAATAAATATGAAGCTGAAAAGTTACATATTAATTTTAGAACAGATTATAAGCCCCCAGTTATGCCAACTAACGTTTTCATGGATACGGATCGTTTGTTAGGTGTTAAATTAATGGAACTACGTAATACTAATTATTACGCGCTTTCATTAGAAGAGTTGCGTAAAGAACGGGGCGTTAAAGTGATTACTATTCAGTAATTAACCCTTTAAATTAACAAAGGACGGATGTTCTTTGTTAAATTGCTATTTAGCACTAACACCGCCAAGGAAGGCGGTGTTTTTTAGTATTAATTAAGTGAGAAAAATCATGCTTGAACTGACTGTTCCTAGTTCCAATCCTTTAGTCGATAATGAGGATGTAATAAAAATATATGATGATGAGGCTTATACCGCTTATACGGAAGATTTAGAGTTCATGTGGCGTTGGACAATTTTTCGGGAAGAAAAACTCATTCAGGAAGGCTGTTCATTAACAGAAAATGCTGCTAGGCATGCTGTTAATCATGTGATGGCATTCTTTAACATAAGTGCAGCAAATAAACAAAATAAAGAGGTTCATAGTTAATGGCAAATCATCAAATAAAAGTTATTACCGAAGAAGGCGAATCTGTTTCATTTGATTGTGCGTCTGATGAAGATATTATTAGTGCGGCTATACGTCAAAATATTTTCTTGATGTCTTCTTGTCGTGAAGGGGGGTGTGCAACCTGTAAGGGAATTTGTACCAACGGTGATTTTGAAATGGGTAAAGTTAGCGCCCAAGCCTTACCGATGGAAGAGCAAGAAGAAGATATGGTTTTATTATGTCGCTGTTATCCAACAGAAGACATGGTGGTTGAAGTTCCTTATACTTCTGATCGTATTTCTTACTCTGAAGAAGGGAAGGAATTTATTACAACGATTACCACACTAGAACAAATTTCGAGTAATGTTACAAAATTATGTTTAACTCGCTCTGATGGTGAGAAAAAGATAAAATTTGATTCAGGACAATATTATGACTTGGAAATTCCAGGTACATCCACAACACGCTCTTATTCTCCGGCTAATATCGAAAATAATCAAGGTGAAATGGAGTTTCTTATTCGTGTTTTAGATGAGGGGAAATTTTCAAATTTTTTAAAACATGACGCAAAATTAGGACAATCAGTTAATGTTAAAGGGCCTTCTGGTATTTTTAGTTTAGTTGCTAATGGTTTTACCCCTCGTTATTTTGTTGCAGGAGGGACAGGTCTTGCCCCTGTATTATCTATGATTCGGTTTATGAAAGAATGGGTAGAGCCTCAACCTTGTACTTTATATTTTGGGTCTACTTTTGAAGAAGAAGTTTTTTATAGTAAAGAACTTGCACAATTAACCGAAGAAATGGATAATTTAACGGTTAAAATTTGTGTTTGGAAAGCCTCTGATACATGGTATGGTGAAAAAGGAAGTGTTGTTGATATTCTAAAACAAGACTTACAAAACGTTTCAATAAAACCCGATTTATACTTATGTGGACCGCCAGGAATGGTTGATGCAACTCATAGTGTTTGTGAGCAAGTGGGTATTGCTAAAGAAAACATTTATTTAGAAAAATTTCTACCGAGTGTTAGTTAAAAAATCTCATGAATAAGGCGGATAAGGCGTTTATTGAAGAGATGGTCAGAGAATTAGATTGTTCTATTAAGAAGTGGGTTGAGCTAGAGAAACGTTTAACTTTAAAACTGGGTAAAGAACGTACTGAAGAACTTAGTGAGCTTTGGTTAAATGAATTAGTCGATGAAGAAGCTGATGAATTTAAGCGAAGCATGGATTATTTAGATAAAAAACTAATTTGGGTCTGGGCAAATTTACAACGCACTCACCGTTATCGAGCAGAAGCGGGTCAAACTTATATGAAATTAAACATAGTATAGCGATTATATTTTAAAATTTATAAAAACAAGGTGTCATAATTAATGTCAAAGCAGGTTATTTATAATCCAGAAGCACGGTTACGTATGATGAAAGGTATTAATCAGGTTTGTCATGCCGTTAAAAAAACCTTGGGAAATACAGGGCCAGCAGTGATGATCCAACATCAAACGGATGGTATCCCACCCATTTTTACCCGTGATGGAGTGACGGTTGCTAATTCAGTCGTTGTAACTGAACGTATTGCTAATCTTGGTGCAAGAATGATGCGTGATATTGCAGGGGAAGTTTCGCGTAAAGTAGGGGATGGAACAACGACTGCCATGGTTATTGCTCAAAAAATGGCGTTTGAAAGTTTAAAAAGTATTGAAGCAGGTTTTCATCCCTTAGAGCTTAGAAAAGGGATGAAATTAGCGTTAGTCCTTGTTGAAAAATATTTACAAGATCAAGCAATGACGACGATTAGTCGTGATCAAATTGAAAAAATAGCTCAAATTGCAACCAAAGGAGAGGCAGGGGTAGGTCGCTTATTAGCCGATGCTTTAGAGGTATTGGGTGTTGATGGAACTATGAGCTTTCAATTAGGCAATAGTCGGGAAGATGTTTTAGATATTGTTGAAGGATTAGAATACGAACAAGGTTATTTATCTGAATATTTTGTCACCGATAAAACACGTTTAGAATCTGTCTTAGATAACCCTTATATTCTTTTATATAATGATGAAATTAATGACTTAATGGATTTAATTCCTATTTTAGAAGAGGTTAAAGCTGAAGGGCGTTCTTTGGTTATTATTGCTGAGAATGTAATTGATAAGGCCTTAGCCGGTTTGTTGTTAAATCATGTTCGAGGCGTTTTTAAAGTCGTCGTGGTGAAACCTCCAGGCTATGGTGATAATCGTCTTAATCGTTTAAATGACTTAGCATTATTGACAGGTGGACAAGTCATTTCAAAAGAAGCTTCCTCTGAAAAATTATCTTTCCTAACTTTAAATCATTTAGGTCAAGCACAACGAGTGGTTGTAACCAGTCATAATACAACGATTATTAATGGGAAAAGTAATGAAGCTAATGTTAAGTCATTAATTGGTTTTTTATCCAATGAAGCTGAAATAATTCGCAATCGCAAACCGGGAGAAGGTTCTATTACGGGTAATCGGCATGATCTTGAAGAATTAGAAGAGCGTATTGCAATACTATTAGGTAAAACAGCTATTTTTCATGTAGGTGGTAGCACGGATATTGAAATTAAAGAGCGTTTAGTGCGCATTGAAAATGCTTATATGTCGGCAAAAGCTGCTTTAGAAGAAGGAGTGTTTACAGGCGGAGGTGTAGGATTACTACAGGCAAATAGCGTTTTAAACGAGATTATTGCAGAAAATGCTGAACAGCAACAAGGTATTCATATTATAAAAATGGCCTTACAAGCCCCTTTTAAGCAATTAGTAGAAAATGCTAAATTAAATGGAGATGAGATTCTTGCTAAATTAGCAGCAAATTCAGAGAAAGGTTATGGTTTTAATATGGAAACACAAGAATATGGACATTTTTTAACTATTGGGGTTATAGACCCTATTAAAGTCGTTCGATTAGCTTTGCGTAGTGCAATTAGTGTCGTTTCTACTTTAATTACGGCTGAAACTATTGTTATGCATGTTCCAGATTTGTCCATTATGGCAGGTTACTCACCTGAGTGGGCGGCTGCAACCCGTGAAGATCCACGTTCTTAACTATTTTTTAGTTATTTTTATTCTTTTTTGTTATTAAATAATAAGGCAATGCGACATTATGACACATTGCCTCTTTTTTTTAATTTTGTTATTCTTTTTTAACTAAGGTAATTTAAGCACCTGGAAATAATTACTTATTACTATTGAATAATAGAAAAGGTTAAATGGAAATTAATTTAAAGATCCCCCCCAAAGTAATTGTCACACAAGAGTTTTTGCTATTTCAAAAATCGGTTGAATTTTCATTATATAGGCCTATACAAGCTTGGCAATGGATGAACCAAACCCGTTCGATCCCTGATGATATTGATTGGGTACGGTCTGATGTCGCAGAATCATGGCGACGTTGTCTTGAAGAATATCATCTTCCTTTAGGTAGAGAGAAAAGTTTCTATTTAAAAAATAAAACCATTAAATTAGATAAGCGTATTGAAAGTATTAATACTTTTATTCAATTACTCAGTAGTAATTTTCATATTTTTCTGAAAGAAGCGGAAGCTATTTTAGTTTTAACGTGTCCTAAGGGACAACTACTTTCTCAAATTGGTGAACAACCTTTTAAAAATACCTTTATTGAAGAACATTGTAAAGTAAATTCGAATTGGCAGGAATCAATCGTAGGGAATAATGGAATAGGATCAACTATACATTTAAAAAGACCCGTTGCTTTTCAAGGAATGGAACATTATATTAGTGCTTTCCATCCTTTTACCACCTTAGGTTACCCCTTATTAGATGAAAACGGGGAAATATTAGCAGTATTAGGATTAGTGAGTAAGCACCAAGAAAGTATGCATTCTTTATTTGCTTTTTTACATCTTATTTGTGTACTAGTTAATACTAATCTACCACTTAGTCAGCCTAACAAGGTTTCCTTAAAGATTACCCATAAAAAGCCTTTAAACCCCTCTAAAAAAATTTCTAAATCAGCGATTCCATATCAATTACAACAACTTGTTAATAAAGCAGTAAAATTACAAAAACATAAAATATCGCTTTTAATTACAGGTGAATCTGGTGTAGGTAAAGACCATTTTGTTCGCTTGATTCACGAGGCTGGGCCTAGAGAAGATAAGCCACTAGTTGCTATTAACTGTGCTTCAATTCCACGAGAATTAATTGAGAGTGAGTTATTTGGTTATGTGTCAGGGAGTTTTACAGGGGCAAAAAGCGGGGGTAAAGCAGGTAAATTTATGCTCGCTAATCAAGGTATTTTATTTTTAGATGAAATTGGTGATATGAGTATTGATTTACAATCCACTTTATTGCGGGTTTTAGAAAATTCGGAGTTTACCCCTGTAGGAGGATCTAAATCCGTTAAAGTAGATGTACAAATTATTGCGGCAACTAATGTTAATTTATTGGTAGCCGTTGAATCTGGAAAATTTCGTCGTGACCTTTATTATCGACTCAATGGTATTAAAATTAATTTGCCAGCGTTGCGTGACTGTATAGATAAAAAATATATTATTCAACATATTTTACAAAGAGAAATGCAAGATATGAACGATAATGAGCCAGATCCTATTTGTATTTCGCCTAATGTAATAAAGCTCTTTGAAAGTCATTATTGGCCTGGAAATATTCGGCAATTAATTAATGTTATTAGAGCGACACTTTATACAGCAATGGATTCATTTATTACGGAAAAAGACTTACCCGAAGATTTTTTAGGAGAAATAGAATCTTCTGCTGTTCAGAATTTAAAGCAACAAAGTATTGACCCTGAAAGAAATGTTGCCATGAGTTTAGCAGAATGGGAAATTCATGGCGTTAAGATTGCTTTGCATGAATCAGAAGGTAATATTTCAATGGCAGCAAAAAAATTAGGCATTACTCGTACTACATTGTATAAAAAAATTGAACGTTTTGATTTAAAGAAACCTGCTATGCTTATTTAATTATTTTAAACACTAAATAATAACTAAAACCTATTTTTTATTATGTACAGAAAAACAGAATAAAAAAAATCTACATATTTAACGTTTTTATGAACAATGATTAAGTATCAACAATGAAATCTTTAATTGTCGTTATTAATTTGTTTGACACTGTTGTTGTTATTTTTTCAGGACTAGCACTCTTATTTTTTAACATTTGATCCAATGTTGTTACTAAAATCTGTTCATTACCCACAATTGTAATTGTTGTAAATGTTGAAAAATGTTTGACAGTAGCTAACTGATGATTATTTCTATGCTCACCTTTCTCCGCTAAACGCGGCATGATTAATAACGGGATACCTAATTCTAATCCGGTGATAATTGTTCCTGTTCCCGCATGAGCAATAATAATATCAGCACTTTTGATGCGTTTATCATAATTAATGGGGTCAATGGTTTGACAGAATTCAATATGTTTAGGAGTGAAATTAGAATTACCTATTTGGGCAAAAACAGTTTCATCTTGATGTGTTGCTGCCCATTCATCAATAGCTATAATAAGACGATCAAAAGGAAGCTGAGAGCCTACTGAAACAAAAATCATAAAACTGCCCCATAAAAATATGGTCCGTTAGGAGTTGATAAATGTTCCCATTGTGTTAACCATAAATCGGCATAAGGTTTAACCTTTTGACCACTTAATGATAATTGTTCTACATTCGCTAAACTATCAACCCAAATGGTTTTAATTCGCATTTTCTTTGCAAACAATAATCCAAAAAAACCAGGGGCTGCACCTGTTGATATTACGATATTAGGACGAATGTAAATCAATAGAAGTAATATTTTTATTGCCTGTCCTAATAAACGAAATTTATTCCACATAGAGGCATCAGGGACGGCATAAAATTTCCCCTCGGTTATTGCTTGATAATAACTTGGATCAGTTGATATATAATATTTATCAAAGCCTTCAAAAGCCGCTTCCAAGCGACGCATTTCTATCCAATGCCCACCTGATGAAGAAATAAATAAAACTTTCTTTTTTTTACTTTCTACTTGATTCATCTCTTTCCCATTTTATTATTTTATTTGTATAATTATTATATTGATATTTAGCTCGTATACGGGCAGAAAAGTTAACACCTAAATAAATAAGAGCTTTAATCCATAATTTATAGTTAGATATAATGGAGCTAATAACACTTTGATAAGATTTTTCCTCATTAGCCAATATATCTGGAAATTTTTCTTTTAATTCGTATCTGCCTAGACGACTACGGGTTTTTATTTTGATTAAATTAATAATATCTTTAGGTACATTAACTTGTGAATAGAAATCATTGGTTAATTTTCGCTCTTGTTCATTAAATAAACAACGTACAAAACCATCATCAGAAATAATATTTGGAAATTTATCAAAACGCTTACGTCCTTCTTCTGATAATGTATAAATACCTGATCCAATCATACCTGCTTTATAATAAGGGAGTTGTAGCCAAATATCATAGTAAGATTTTACAAAATAAGATACTCCAGAAAGATTTATTTTAGGTTCGACAGAAGTTGCAAGAACTTTTTTATTAGTTAATGTTTTAATCATTGCATGAATAGCGGTAACAGAGATAATAACATCAGCATCTAAATAAATCCTTGGATAAAATTTTGCAACAGTATCTCCTAAATTTAGTGCATTAGATTTTGATGGAATATCAGTTTCTAAACAAATAAATTTTGAACTCAAGTTTGAAACTATTTTTGCGGTCTCATCTAAACAACCATTACAAACAACAATAACTTGATTGTTATCT
>DAOUSN010000021.1 GCA_030627205.1 Methylococcaceae bacterium | reverse complement strand
GCACAAAGACGAAAACCTTTCCATTTTTTTAAATCTTTAACAGACTTATAAGTAGAGGTTATTATTTGTTGATTAAGATCAATAAAAGCTGTATGAGAAAGCTGTTTTCTTGATTGAAAAAAAGCATGTTGGGTAATTACCTGAGAAGCCTCTTCTTCTTTATTAATATTTTTAAAAAATTGATCAAGCTCTACTTAATTTGAGTGTTTTCTAAAGTTAAGTAAAAAGAGGATTAGTGTTGGAAAAGTAAGAATACGAGTAAAAGCTGTTTTTGAAAGACGATATTTATCCATAAATAAAAAACTGTTTATGGTATTATTTAGTTCTTCATAGATATTTTTTATTGTATTTTCCATTGATTTATGCCTTCATTTTATTTCAAAAGATATTTTCTTTTATTATAGCACAATCAACTGGTTATGCTTAACCTACTGGCATTGTGCCTGACTCCTTATTTTGCAAAATGCAAGCCTTGATCCTTTCTTCTGGATAATAAAATCAGGTAACTTCAAATATTTTTGAAACTGGGTATAGAATACTATTTGAATTTTTATTTATCAACCCGTAGCCTACCGTAATATTTAAATTAAAAACATTCTATTGGTATTTGTTACAAAAATCCTAATAAAAAGATAACCATTTTTTACAAATCAATCTATATATTATTTAATAATTTTCCATGTAAAAATTCTCAAAAATAATGGTTTAAATATCAAGTAAATTAAATGGTTATAGTTATTCGTATAAGTTATTTATAACTAAAAAGTATGTTATCACGTTTATAAAATCAAGATTTAAATTAATTATTGTAATTTTTTAAAATTACTGTATAAATATATACATCTCAGTTATATTGTTATGATTTTTTAACGTTGTTCCTAATGTCCATCAATGGCGAAAACATAAACATAATCATCGTCAAATTTATATACTAGCCTATTTTTTTGAGAAATTCTCTTTGACCATAAGCCATTCCTCTCAAAGTCATTTTAAAAGTATAATACACCATTTTTCAGATTAAAATGAAAATGGCAACCGAATTATTCAGCGCAGTTTTACAAAATTTTATTGATAAAAGTCCTGTTACCGTAATAGTTCAAGGCTTATTTAAACAATTATTAAATCCAGAGAAATTAAACCAATGGTTTGATAATAAAGGCATTCAATATACCCGAGATTTATTATTTTCATCCGTCGTTACCATTATGCTTAATGTAGTTGGTCGAGTTAGTGTTAATGTTACCTATAAAAAATCATAAATCATTAGTGGTTTTTTACCCAAAAACTGAAGTCGCCATTGATATATTTCTTTGTGAAGATGGTCATGCTCAAGATCGAAGTTTATTAGGAAATGTTTTAAAAACGGTTAAAGAAAATGACCTATGGGTTATTTAGCACTTAAAACGTGTCTTTTCATTGTGGAGATTACTCATGTTAATCATTGACAGCATTATTATCTTAAGCATTTATGCAGGTTCACGTCTGCGAGAACGTTATAAAAATAAACAAAAAAATATCAATAAACTTTCCTCGCTGGAAGTTTTAGATAAGCCTGAAAAACAACAACATTATGTCAATACAGGCTCTACAGCTATTGTATTATCTGCTTTAAGTTATATTTATGCACCACTGAGAATCGCAAGTTTTATGGTCATCGTATATAATATTTTACCAATATTAAGACGTGCTGAACATTCACTTATAGAAGACCATAAACTTAAAAACGATACTTTATCGGCTTTTGTCAGCATCGTTAGTTTAGGGGTGGGGGCTCAATTAACTGCGGCTATACAAGGCTGTATTTATCATTTAGGTTGTAAAATGGTTGCTCGGAGTAAAGATTTATCGACCGAAGTTTTAAGTGATGTTTTTATACATCAATCCAATCAAGTTTGGGTGGTTCGCGAACAAGTTGAAATTCAAATTCACATTGAAGAATTACAATTAAGCGATATTGTTGCAGTTAAGACAGGAGAGATGATTCCTGTCGATGGTGTTATTGTTAAAGGTGATAGCTCTGTGGATCAACAAGTCTTAACAGGTGAGTCTATTCCCGTTGAAAAGCACCTAGGCGATGAGGTTTTTGCTTCAACCGTGGTGATTAGTGGGGATGTTTATATTAAAGTCGAAAAAACAGGGGCTGAAACCAGTGTTTCTAAATTAGAAGAAATATTAAAAAACACCACTAACTTTAAAACTAAATTGCAATTAAAAGGCGAATACTGGGCAAATTTAAGCACCTTACCATTAATGGCTGGTAGCTTTTTATCCATTCCCTTTATAGGGCTTAATGCTGCGGTCACAATATTATTCAGTGCGCCAACGAATACCATTCAGGTTATGAATTCGATACAGGTTTTTAATTACATGACCTTAATCTCCAGCCATAGTATTTTAATTAAAGATGGCAGAGCGTTAGAATCTTTAGGGGAAATAGATGTCGTTTTATTCGATAAAACAGGAACTTTAACAGAAGAATATCCCAAAATAGCCGCGATTAACTCATTTGCAAATTTAAGCGAAAATCAGATTTTAAGCTACGCAGCAACCGCAGAAATACGCTTAACTCACCCTATTTCTAAAGCTATTATCAAAGAAGCTGAAAAACGTGGATTAAAATTTCAGCAAGTCAATAAAGCTTATTACACAATGGGGCATGGCATTGCCGTTGAAATAGAAGGACTATTAATTCAAGTAGGTAGTGGTCGTTTTATGAAAAAAGAAGGCATTGAAATACCTGATAATGCAAATCCTGCAGCTATTTTTATTGCAATTGATGGTATAGCAGAAGGTTGTATTGAAATGGAAGCTAATATTCGTAAAGAAATACCTGAAACGCTGTCTTTATTACGTCAACAAGGTATTAAAAAAATTATTATTGTCTCAGGAGATCATCAACAACCCACTCAAGATTTAGCCGAAAACTTGGGAATTGATGATTATTTTTATGATGTTTTACCCAAGGATAAAGCCAATATTGTCGAGCAATTACAAATACAAGGACATCGAGTGTGTTTTGTTGGCGATGGAATTAATGACACTTTAGCGATGCAACAAGCCAATGTTTCGATTTCTTTAGCTGGAGCTACTTCGGTTGCAACCGACATGGCGCAAGTTGTATTTATGGATGGTAATTTAATTCACCTTAATAAACTATTTGAATTGGCAAAAGAACTGAATAGCAGTGTAGAAAATAGCCTGTTATTTTGGGCAAGCTGGGGGGTGGGTAATATCGCGTTAGCCACCTTTTATCCTATAGGTTTAATAAAGTCGTCTATATTATTTGGTAGTGTTTTTACATTAGGACTAAGCCATGCAACCTTGCCTTTAATACGTTTAGCAGAAAAAGATGTTGATAAAATAAAAAGTTTGCCACATAATCCAGGGTGTAATTAATCAGACTGAAAATAATCCAAATTATTAGTTATTTGACCATGACAGTAACTTCTCATTATTCATAAATTCAAGTGACTCCGACCCCAATGGCACAATTGAATTTTCCATTGTTTTATGCTTACCTTTTTATTTGAGAAATATAGGCTGTTATTATAGTATAATCAATTTGTTAGATTAAATAGCCTTAAAGTCGCCTGTTTTTTCGTAAAATGAAAAAAGTAAAAATCTGGAAGGATTGAATTACCTAGGGTTGTCAAAAAATCCACTAAAATAATTTTCATTTTTATTCCATAAAAAGCTATTAATATTAATAGCTTAGGATTAACTTACTGGCGTTGATACTGACCCCCTTTAACTTCTTACTATCCTAAAGTAATAAGCGTACAATGGTCATTGATATTTAATTCCTAATTTTTAAGATTAAAAATATTGGGAAAGTATATCTTTTTTCTGATTTGGATAAACATAATTTTGATGAATAAAAATATTCCTTTACCTGGTTTAGAGGTGGTTGGTCGTGGTATTTATTTAAGACCCCGTCAACCTTACGAACTTAAAACAATTTTATTTGCACAAACGTTAAATGAGTCTCATTTTTACTCTTCTGAAACGAACACAAATTACTCAATTCCTGATAATTATGGGGTTAATAATAGCCCTCCTATGCCACCTAACAAGGCGTTGAATCAATTAATTATTGAAGAGTCTTGGGAGCAGATGAATTGTCAAGTGAGTTTAGACAGTAATTTAGCGATGGGAAACTGTTTATTTACGGTTGATGCCAGTGCAAGCTATAGCAAACAATCTCAGAATGAGGGAGAAGCTTATTATGCTTTACGCACTTCATTTATTCCCCTGTGGAGTGTTTATTTACCTGAAGCGTATCATTGTAAGTTTAATTTAAAAATTCCTACGCCATTTAAACATACGGACAGAAGAGATTATGAAAAATTTTTTGAGCGTTATGGCACGCATTATGTAAAACGTGTTTGGGTGGGGGGTAAAGCTAATTTCGCTATGACTATCAAAAAAACAAGTGAACTGAGTAAAACGGATATTCAAGCCAGTTTGCAAGTTTCTGCGACGGGTTCTGGCGATCAAAAGATAAGTACTGAATTAAAAGACAAGCAACAAAAAGTGCAAAGTAATTCACAATGTACGGTGTCAGGTAAAGGGGGGGATGAATTAAAATTGGCGGGTTTAAGTACGCTTGATGAAACGGTTTATACTCAATGGCTGATGACTATTAAGGATAACCCGCAAGTCATTGAACTGGAAGTCGCGGGAATATGGACGTTAATTGATGATCCTATCCAGTCAAAAGCTCTTGCAGAGGCTTATAAAACTGCGACAAGCTTTACCCCGATTACTGCTATTTTAGGGATCGAACGGAGTATTTATTTTATTAGTAGTAAAAAGTATTTTTGTTACGATATTGAAAAGTCAACAAGTGAAAGACCGAAACCCTTGGCTGAAAAATGGCCTGTATTCAAAACTATTAAAGGTTTTGAAATGATTGATGCCGCCTTTAAAGGCGATAAATTATGGGATAAAAATGGGAATAGTTTGGAACAAAAATTATTCTTTTTTAGTGATAATCAATATTTACGTTACGATATTGAGCATCAGATCGTTGATGAGGGCTACCCTAAAAAAATTGCCGAAGGCTTGGAAAACCTTCCCTTTCAGCGTATTGATGCGGCATTAAATGCAGGTGAAAATTTGTTATATTTTTTCTATGGTAATCAATATGTTCGTTATAACATTCGTGATAGAAAAGTCGAAGAAGGTTATCCTGCTTTGATTCGTAAACGCTGGCTAGGGGTTGTTTTTGAGCGTATTGATGCCGCTATTTATTGGGGAAATGGCAAAGTATATTTTTTTTATGGTAATCAATATATTCGTTATGATATGACTAATTTTCGAGCAGATCCAGGCTATCCTCGTTTTATTACCAGTAGCTATGTTGAAGACTGGAAGTTTTTTTAATCTATTTGGAGAAAAATTATGTCTAATGAATGTTCATCATCAGCAGAAAAATCTATTTTAAAATACACCATGGTATCAGCTGGTGTGGGTGTTATTCCGATGACATTTGTTGATATTGCCTTATTAACGGGCATTCAATTAAAAATGATTCAACGTTTATCCACAATTTACGAGGTCTCTTTTTCAAAAGATTTAGCAAAATCTATTATTGCATCACTGGTGGGTAGCAGTATTCCTGCTTCATTTTCAAGTAATTTAGTGAGTCTCGTACCTGGATATGGAATGGCGGTAGGTATTATTAGCCGCTCTGTCTTGGGTTGTACGTCTACTTACGCAATAGGAACTGTTTTTAGGCAGCACTTTGAGTCAGGTGGGACGTTATTATCATTTGATGCCGAAAAAATACAGGCTTATTATCAACAACAGTTAAAAATAAATCCATCGGATAATAATAAAAATTTTGAAGGCATTGCGCCATAGGAATCAATATTTAATCGTTTAGCGTGTTTCTGATGTTTTCATACCTTTTTGCTTTATTGCCCTGCCCCCAATACCAGTAAAGTTAATCATAATATATTAATTATAAAGAGCTTTTATAGGATACAAAATGAATATTAGTCTTGATATTTTTTAATATCCTCGGCATAGAGCGCCCATTGCTAACGGCTTCTATAGTTACTGATATATAATCAATAATTCGTCTAATTAATTGTGAAACTCCCTTGTGAGCATCCAAAATTAAAATAACTAGTAGTGTGGCTATCCAGTTGTTGTTAAAACTTCATACCACTCTGTTATGACACCTTTCCCCACTTTTTAAAGTAGATAGCTTAAAACTCTAAAAACTTGTTGTATAATCAAATAAATTAAGATTTAAAAATACTAAAATAAAAGGGAAAATGATGTCCAGACGATTACCCATCTACATAGCTATAGATACCTCAGGCTCTATGAACGGCGAGCCGATTTTATCCGTTAATGTTGGTTTGCAAGCCATGATTAACGCGTTTAGACAAGACCCTCATGCACTTGATAGCGTGTCTTTATCCATTGTCACCTTTGATAATGACGTTAAAGAAATATTCCCATTAACACCTTTAGAACAAGTGCAAATTCCTGAAATTACTTGTCCACGTTCGGGAGCAACCAATTTAGGTGCGGCTTTAGAGTTAGTGATAAAAAGTATGCAGCGTGATGTCACTAAAAGCTCCGCCGATAAAAAAGGCGACTGGCGACCAATGTTATTTTTAATGACTGACGGCGCACCTTCTGACACGGCGTTATTTAAAGAAATGGTCACTAAAATTCGTAGCTGTGATTTTGGAAAAATTATCGCCTGTGCCGCAGGACCGAAAGCCAAAGAATCTTTTTTAAAACAAATCACCGATACCGTCGTCAGTCTTGATACGACCGATAGCGCGGCATTTTCAAGCTTTTTTAAATGGGTGTCGGCAAGCGTTGAACAAAGTAGCGTAGCCATCGGCGCAGGAGCAGATAATGCAAGTAACTTACCACCGCCACCTCACGAAATTCAAATTGTAATTTAAGGAAGCTCATTATGCGCCGTTTACCCGTATTTTTAGTGTTAGATGTTTCAGATTCAATGATAGGTGAACCCCATCGTTATTTAGAAGCGGGTGTTGCAGAATTAACTAAAAAACTTCGACAAGACCCGCAAGCTTTAGAATCAGTTTTTTTGTCGATTATTGCCTTTGCAGGACAAGTAAAAACCTTAGTGCCGTTAATCGACTTACCTACTTTTTATCCGCCTAAATTGCCTATCGGTTCTGGCACTTCTTTCGGAGCGGCTTTAGAGCATTTAATGCTTGAAATAGATAAAAATGTAGTTAAAAGTACCCCGACATCAAAAGGTGATTGGAAACCTGTTATTTATTTTTTAACTGATGGTAAACCTACCGATAAATATCAACAAACGCTTACTAAATGGCAACAGCATTATGCAAAACGTTGTCATTTTATTGCCATAGGTTTGGGGCAATATGCCGATTTAGCGGTATTTTCCAATATTGCCAATGATTCATTTGTTTATAATGGTGAGCAGGAAACCGACTTTGCGCGTTTTATCCAATGGATGACGATGTCGGTAAAATCTCAAAGTGTGGCGTTAGATAAAAACCCCAGTTCTTCGGGTTGCGTGTCTTTGGAAAAAGCAGGTGGATTTTTAGAGCAGTTTGATTTTAACGGGACTTATTCTGACAATGATTGCGCGGTGTTTGTGGGTCGTTGTCAAAAATCAATACAGCCGTATTTAATTAAATATGATCGTCTGCCCACTTTTATGGAAATGGGTTTGGACTTGTCAAAGGTCGAAGAAGGTCAAAAATTATTTCAGGTTTCTGGCTGTTATCCTATAGAAGAAAGTTATTTTGATTGGTCAGAAAAAGAAAACGTTAATCCAATGATTAATGTGAAAAATCTAATTGGTGGAGTGGGTTGTCCTTATTGTGGCAATCCTTATGCCTTGGGGGTTTGCATGTGCGAAAATATTTTTTGTGTGGATGATGGTGTCGATGCGGTATGTCCGTGGTGCGATAATTCGTTACAAATGCAAAGCAACACGAATGAAGCGGGTTTTAACATTACGAGGTCAAAAGGATGAGTAATTATGAGAATCTTAGTTATTTAAAATTAGCTTTGGAAGTATTAGCTCCTATAGAACCAAACACAGATTTAATGCTATTAAATGAATTTGTGATGCGTCCCGAAACTCAGAATTTTATGGATAATTTTGCAGAAGAATTAGAAACAAGATGGTTAGGTTCTCAACAATGTATTTTTAAATCAGAAGCGGAAAACGTTGAAGAACTCGAAGAAGATAAGAACCCTTCTTTGGATTTATTTGAAATTGAAGCAACTGAAAAAACAGCCGTAAGTTTGCTTAAACAAAAGTCAGAAGTAGAAACTATTATTGAAAAAAACGATGAGGTAATCAAAGAGTTGCCACAACAGCCTCTCCAAGAAACTAGCCCTAAGGAAGAAATAGAAATGAAGCCTATTCAACCGACTATACATTTTAAATTATCTAATGCGACCGTGGGCAGGACTTATATGGCGGCATTAGAAACACTCGGTTCGCAAGTGGTCACCCTTGTAAACATAACAGGCTTAGATAATTTAGGGCTGATTTATGATGTTGAGCAGAACCTGCTTGAAGGTGAGCCATTAATTGCAGGCGACCATAAACTTACGGTGTTGTATCAATATCAACAAAATTCTTACAGCGATACTATGAATTTGGTGATTAATAACGACCCCAAAAGTTTATGGAAAAATATTCCCTCTGATACCGAAGTTAAATACTGGAAAGCCGATGATGATAATAAAGCAATGGATGGACTTTATGAATGGAAGTTAATAGCCGCCAGTAAACGCGGTCGCTCTCATGCTCATGTTGGCAGTTGTCGGGATGATGATTTTTCCTTAACAGTTGATAAGGAAACGCATTGGCATATTGTCGCTGTTGCAGATGGCGCGGGCAGTAGTGAGTATTCGCGAGAAGGTGCGCGAGTCATTGTTAATAATAGCAATGAGGTTTTGAGTCAGCAACTTAAACAACATGATGCCAGTTTAATGGACTGTTTAAATTTATGGCAGGAAAATAAAACCCCAGAAAATGAGTCCGCCTTAAATGAGATTTTGTACGATGTTTTTGCTCCTGCGATTATTAGCTCAATTGATAAATTAATTGAATTGGCAGAACACGATGAGCGCAAATTCAGGGATTATTATTCAACCCTTTTAATTGCCGCGCACAAACCACTTGGCAATGGTTCATTTAGCATTGCTTACTGGATTGGAGACGGTGGTTTAGGGATTTACAAAGCAGGAAAAACACTAAAATTACTCGGCGCGGGCGACAGTGGTGATTATGCAGGGCAAACACGCTTTTTAGATATTGAAGCAAAAAATCCTGACGATATAAAAAAACGGTTACGTTTTAGTTTTGACCGAGAATTTACCGCATTAATATTAATGACCGATGGTATTTCAGACCCACTTTTTGAAACCGATAATAATTTACAGCAACTTGATTTTTGGGATGTTTTTTGGAGCAATGATATACAACCACATTTATCAGAAGATATTGAAACCAGCGCGGCGCAGTTAAACGACTGGTTAGATTTTTGGTCGGCGGGAAATCATGACGACCGTACATTGGCATTAATTTATCGTTAAGGAATTATGATGAGCAAGCTATTAAAAGCCCATACGATGACAGGCAAAGTGTTTGAATATGTCGATGAAATTAAAAGTTCAGGCGGCATGAAAGATATGTATTTTTCACCTGATAAAAAAAATGTTTTATTATTTTTCAGAGACCCACAAGATGAACAATGTCTTGAACGTTTGCAACTAATTACAGGGCGTTATCGTGAGCGAATTTTTGAGCAACAAGGCGGCGAATACTGGGAATCTTTATTTCGTTGGCCAGTTGAAGTGGTTGAAAATGACAAGGGACAAATCGGCATTGTCGAACCTGTTTACCAATCGCATTTCTTTTTTGAACACGGCTCAATTAATGACGATTTCTTAGACATAAAAGGTTGCGAAAAAGAAGGGAAATGGTTTGCCTCGCCGACCAATCGTTATAAATATTTAGACCCTAAAGAACGCGGCGACTGGTTAAGTTATTTACGCATTTCTATTTTAATTAGCCGAGCGGTGAGACGCTTACATGCGGCGGGATTAGCGCATTCAGATTTATCCTATAAAAATGTTTTAATTGACCCTAAAGGCGGTCATGCCTGTATTGTCGATGTCGATGGTTTGGTTGTACCGGGAAAATTTCCACCAGATGTCGCAGGAACGCCTGATTTTTTTGCGCCAGAAGTGGTTGAAACTGCGCATTTGGATAAAACTGACCCGAATAGGAAATTACCCTGTATTAGTACCGATCGTCATGCGTTAGCGGTATTAATTTACATGTATTTATTTTTGCGGCATCCGTTACGCGGTGACAAGGTTCACGATGTCGAAGATCCACAGCGTGATGAAGATTTGTCGATGGGAATTAACGCTTTATTTGTAGAACACGCGCATGATAAGTCTAACCGTATTGATAAGGCGCAGGTTAGAGATTCGGAATTGCCGTGGAAAGACACCGATAATTTACCTTATCACGTTGCAGGACCTTATTTAGAGGATTTGTTTGAACGGGCATTTATTGCAGGTTTGCATGAGCCGAATTTAAGACCGACAGCGGATGAGTGGGAACATGCTTTAGTAAAAACCGTTGATTTAATTCAGCCGTGTAAGAATAAAAGTTGTGAACAAAAGTGGTATGTGTTTGATAATAGCAAGTCGCCTGAATGTCCGTTTTGCGGGACAAAATTTCATGGTAAATTACCAATTTTAAATTTGTATTCCAATTTGCACGATGGCAAATACAGACCTGATAATCATCGGTTAATGATTTATACAGGGCAGTCTTTATATAAATGGCATACGAATCGTAACGTGATTCCTAATGAGCGTTTATCTGCGGATGACCGTAAACGCATGGGTTATTTTATTTTTCATAATAATAATTGGCTGTTGGTTAATGAAAATATGCCTAAGTTGTTTAAAGTTCCAACAGGGAAAAGTACTCCTGATTCTAAGCAGAATCAATTTATTGAGATTGGTCAGTCGGTAGTTTTGGAAGAGGGTGTGCAGTTGTTGTTTTCAAAAGGGGAAGAAGGTTCGCGTTTAGCGATGGTGCAGTTGGTGAGTGTTTGATTTAATAAGGCAAGATACTGACGCTATTTTTGGTAGTTTCTATGTTAGGCTTTAGTGTTAGCTTGTAGATACCATCTCTCCAAATCAATCACAAGGGGTAAATTAACCCACTTGTGATTGATAGGTTTCTTAGTGTTTTAAAATACCAAAACAAATTTTTACTAATTTACGCATTGCAGCACCTAAAGCAACGCGATAAGATGGGATACATAGGATGTGCCGACAATAGGAGGCGCATCATTCGTGTTATTTTACTCGAAAGATGCGCTTCGTACCTCAGCACATCCTATAATTTAGCGTAACTTATCGTGTTGGGTAATTTGTTTTTTTAGTTGTTGTTGGTAGTCATTATTTTTAGCTAATTTTTCAATAAGTTGAGTGAAGTTAATGATAGTTGCTGATGGATTTTTTAAATCATGTGCAGTCTGGCATAAGAATTTTCCAATGTTATTGAGTGTCGTGATAATAGTTAAAACCAATCTAAAAACAGGCAAAATAGCGAAAGTATTATTGTTTAGCAATGATTTAAAATTAGCGTACGACACCTTGATTGATTATTATCAATTACGCTTTCAAATTGAATTCAATTTTCGTGATGCCAAGCAATATTGGGGGCTTGAAGATTTTATGAATATTAAAGAAATTTAAGTGAATAACATAGCAACAACTTATTGTTTATGGTAACGTTTTCGCAGCTATTATCTCAAATAGAGGGCTTAGAACCGAAAATTATGTTGGATTTAAAAACGGTCTACAGGGCGCGTAAAATCACGCGTCGGATTATGTGTCACTCGGCATAAAACATGAGGAGTTTTTAATTAGCGATAAAATTTTCCAAGCCGCAGAACTCGGTAGAATTCATGCTGAAATAACGTGATTTTTAACGGAGGTATTGGTATAATGAACGGTTTTATTTGTTATTTATATAGGATACTAGCACACTTATGTTTGACCTTTCTTCGCATCATTCTAATTATAAAGATGATATTTTATCGGGCTTAACCGTCGCCTTAGCTCTTGTTCCAGAAGCTATTGCTTTTTCTTTTGTTGCGGGTGTTAATCCTTTAGTAGGGCTTTATGCTGCTTTTATGGTTGGGCTAATAACTTCTATCTTTGGAGGTCGACCTGGGATGATTTCAGGTGCGACTGGTGCTTTGGCAGTCGTAATGGTTGAGTTAGTTGCTCATCATGGCATTGAATATTTATTGGTAGCCGTGGTATTAATGGGCATTATTCAAATAATAGCAGGATTATTTCGTTTGGGGAAATTTATTCGTATGGTACCTCATCCTGTTATGCTTGGTTTTGTTAATGGTCTTGCGATTGTCATTTTTTTAGCTCAATTACAAAGCTTTCAAATAAAAGATGCTAACGGAGTTTACAGTTGGATCACTGGTGAATCGCTATATATTTTATTGGCGTTAGTGGTTCTAACAATGGCTATTATTCATTTTTTACCTAAATTAACTCGAATTATTCCTTCATCATTAGCGGCAATTTTAGTAGTCACAGGATTAGTTATGGCTTTAAAACTAAATGTTAATACCGTAGGTGATTTAGCCTCTATTGCCGGTGGTTTTCCTAGTTTTCATTTGCCAACAGTACCATTTAGTTTAGAAACATTATTAATTGTATTACCTTATTCCTTTATTTTTGCGGCAATTGGATTAATTGAGTCGTTATTAACCTTACAATTAATTGATGAAATTACTGAAACTCGTGGTAAAGGTAATAAAGAATGTATTGCTCAGGGAGCAGCTAATATTGTGACTGGACTTTTCGGAGGTATGGGAGGCTGTGCAATGATTGGTCAAAGTATGATTAATATTAACTCAGGTGGTTTAGGACGTTTATCTGGTATTTCTGCGGCCTTATTTTTATTGAGTTTTATTTTATTTGGGTCAGATTTAATTGCTATTATTCCTATTGCAGCCTTAATTGGAGTGATGTTTATTGTCGTTATTGGAACATTTGAATGGTCAAGCTTTAGAATTTTAAAGAAAATTCCTCGAAGTGATGCTTTTGTTATTATCCTAGTGTCGGGGGTTACTGTTATTTCTGATTTAGCAATGGCAGTTATCATTGGAGTTATTGTTTCTGCGTTAGTTTTCGCTTGGGAATCTTCACAACGAATGGATGCAAAAACTTATACTAATGATAAAGGGTTTTTGGTTTATGAATTACATGGGCCTTTATTTTTCGGATCAATACACAGTTTTAACAACTTATTTAATCCTCATGATGATCCAAATGATGTCGTGATTGATTTTCGCTATACCCATGTTCATGACCACTCAGGTTTAGAGGCTGTTGATGCACTTGCGGAACGTTATCATAAACAAGCTAAAACGTTACATCTAGTGCATTTAAGCCCTGAATGTAACCAGTTATTAGGTAAAGCAGGTGATATGGTGGAAGTTAATGTGAGTGAAGACCCTCATTACCATGTTGCAACAGATAGGTTAGCTTAAATAAATTAAAAGAGCCAACTGGATGCTGGCTCTTTATAATCATTAACTGTCTTTTTTTTCTATAATAGTCGATTCTATTTCTATTTTTTTAGTAATTTCAGACTTATCAACAGCATCAACTTTTTTTGATTCTGTTATTGTTGTTGAATCAACATTGCCATTATCAATACTAAAATCAATTTCTGGTTTTTTATAGTTTGGATTACGTGGCTTTCTACGATTAGGGCCACGTCTACGGTTTTGTCCTGACAGGCGTTTTTTCTTTTCAGAAATAGAGTTTTCTCTTTCTACTTCTGTATTACTATTTACTCCTGAACTTTCTGTAGCTGTTTCAACTTTCTGGTTGTTATTATACTGATTTTTATTAACAACTTTTTCAGGTTTAGCTCCTTTTTCTACATCATTATTTTCTGTTGTAGTTTCCGTTTTATTCCTATTATTACGCTGATTTCTATTCGTGTTATTACGTTTACGGGGTGGGCGATTTTTGCGTTGATTATTGGTTTCTACCTCTACTGGAGTTTTCTCTGCTTCTTTTTGTTCAATTACTGTTTTAAGCTCAATAACTTCAGCATCACCCATTAATCTTTGCCAAAAACGGTGAATCAAACTGGCAGAGGTTTTTTTATTTTGTACCGGCGCTGGCATATTAGGTAAAAACTCTTTAATCGCCGCTGGGGTTATTTTTTGAGTAGGTCGCTGTTTAGCAAACTCAGGGATAGTAACTTCTTCTGTTTGAACCTGTAAATAGCTCAGTTTTTCATCGCCTATATCTTTTGATTTAATTCTCTCAATATCATAAGCAGGTGTTTCCAAATGCTTACTAGGTAATATAATAATGCCAACTTTTAAGCGTTTTTCTATTTCTTCTATTACACTACGTTTTTCATTTAATAAAAACGTTGCTGATTCTATCGGTAAATGTACAATTATTTTTTCACTGCCTTTTTTCATGGCTTCTTCTTCGATAATTCTAAGAACCGATAAAGCAACGGATTCCACATTACGAATAGAGCCTTGCCCTTTACAACGTGGGCATGATAATTGGGTTGAGTCACCTAAAGAGGGGTGTATCCGTTGACGGGACATTTCAAGCAGTCCAAATCGTGAAATACGGCTGGTTTGGATTCTAGCACGATCAATTTTTAAAGCATCTTTCAGACGTGTTTCAACTGCTCGTTGATTTCTATTGGCTAACATGTCAATAAAATCAATCACAAATAAACCACCTAAATCACGTAACCGCAGTTGTCTTGCAATTTCATCTGCTGCTTCTAAATTGGTATTTAATGCGGTATCTTCAATATCACTACCTTTTGTTGCCCGTGCAGAGTTAATATCAACTGATGTTAATGCTTCGGTATAGTCAATAACAATTGCGCCACCAGAAGGTAAGGAAACTTCACGTTTATAAGCGGTTTCAATTTGTGATTCAATTTGATAACGGTTAAAAAGCGGCACATCATCTTGATAATATTTAGCTCTTGATAAGAAGTGCGGCATTACTTGTTTTAAAAAGGTTTGCACTAATTTAAACGCACTTTCTTTATCAATTAAAATTTCTTCAATTTCATTACGCAAATGATCGCGTAACGCACGAATAATAACATTGCTTTCTTGAAAAATTAGAAAAGGCGCGTTTTGCTCTGTCCCAGAACGTTCAATAGCTCGCCATAATTGCAATAAATAATCTAAATCCCATTGTAATTCTTCAGCATTTTTACCACAGCCTGCAGTACGAATAATTATTCCCATTTCATCAGGAATATCTAATGTGCTCATCGTTTCACGTAATTCATTACGGGTCTCACCTTCAATACGACGTGAGATCCCTCCTGCCCTAGGGTTATTAGGCATTAAGACTAAGTATGTTCCTGCAAGGCTAATATAAGTTGTTAATGCCGCACCCTTATTACCTCGCTCTTCTTTTTCAATTTGAACAATAACTTCTTGTCCTTCTTTCAAATTATCTTTAATTGTAGTACGGCTACTTTTACCAGTTTTTGGGTCAGTTCTATAAAGAGGTGAAATTTCTTTAAAGGGTAAAAAGCCATGTTTTTCAGCGCCGTAATTAATAAAAGCCGCTTCTAAACTGGGTTCAACACGAGTAATAATTCCTTTATAAACATTAGATTTTTTTTGTTCTTTTGAGGGGATTTCAATGTCAAAATCATAAAGTTTTTGACCATCTACCAAAGCAACACGCAGTTCTTCTGGCTGCGTGGCATTGATAAGCATTCTTTTCATTATGTATCCTTAATAACTTTTGTTTCATTTTCAGGTTTATTGATGGTATTAACATCTAAATAATTGGATATAAAAAGGGTTTGAATTGATGCGGATAAAACTTGGCTACAAATGAAAGTTTGTAGCTCACTCATTCAAGCTTTTTTAAAGTCACGGCTAAAGGTCTTAAGTACGCTATCAATGCGTTTTATTGTCTTAAGTGGAAATGTATCCTTACCTAAAAAAGTTAACTTGCAGGTCTTGTTATGTTTTCATTGATTTAATTTGTGCTAGTGACAAATCATGCAATGTGTGCCTGCCTAAAAAATCCAATTATTGATGCTGTCGAATAAACACAATCCTAAACGAAACAGTCTCACTCATCATGGGTTGAGTGATAAAACCCGACTAATTCATAGATACCCTAAGCTGTAAATAATTTTTATTTTTAGGGATCATCTTTGGTTTATTGTACAGATAAACTCGTCTAATATAACAATCTTAACAGTTTGCATCAATTTAAAGCCGCAAATTATAAAAATTACGGTATCATTTAACAGATGAATAGTGATAAAAATGAAATAAAACCCCAAGTTAAATGGGTTGATATTGATGAAGAACAGGCTGGGCAACGCTTAGATAATTTTTTAATTACCCGCTTAAAAGGCGTTCCTAAAAGTAGAATTTACCGTATTATCCGTAAAGGTGAAGTCCGTATAAACAAAGGTCGTATTAATGTAAACTACCGGCTTATTTGTGGTGATAAGCTTAGAATTCCGCCGGTTAGAATGACTGAGAATACTCAGAAAATTTTTATTAAAACCGCTTTGAAACATAGTTTAGAAAATGATATTATTTTTGAAGATGACTTTTTAATTGGTTTAAATAAACCTTCTGGTTTTGCCGTGCATGGAGGCACAGGTATTGATTCAGGTATTATTGAAGCTTTAAGAACTTTGCGACCTGATGCTCGTTTTCTTGAATTAGTTCATCGACTAGATAAAGAGACTTCTGGTTGTTTGCTGATTGCTAAGAAACGCAGTGCATTACGTTCACTGCATGAATTATTTCGAGGAGAAGGTATTGATAAAACCTATTTAGCTTTGCTTGCAGGTTGTTGGCAACGTAAAAAACAAACTGTTAATATGCCTTTATTAAAAAATACAGCTAACAATGGAGAACGAATCGTTGTTATTAGTAAAAAGGGTAAGCAAGCGGAAACGTTTTTTAGACGAATTCAACGATTTCAAAATGCAACTTTAGTGGAAGCTAGTCCTAAAACTGGACGCACACATCAAATTAGGGTTCATGCGGCTTATTTAGGTCACCCAATTGTGGCTGATGACCGTTATGGTAACATGACAACTAATCAGCAGTTTAAACAAAGAGGCTATAAACGCTTATTTCTTCATGCTAAAAAACTAAGTTTTGCACATCCTAATACAGGCGAAATAATGACACTTAACGCTCCTTTACCATCTTCTTTAATTACATTGTTAAATCATGAAAAACCGCTTTAATTTAATTATTTTAAATTAGGATAAGATTTTAGTTGATTCCTTAGAAAAATTACTGCAAGGTAACTCGCAATATTAATTGTTACACTGCCTCAAAGTTACTTGAAATTATATATACAAAGGTTATAAAAGGTTAAATTAATGGAAAATAAAGATAATCCCACTTATTCACAACAGCCTTCATGGGAACGAGAAGTTTTAGAAAAAGTTGCTTTAGCTGCCGTTGTTGAACAACGCCGCAGTCGTCGTTGGAATAATTTTTTTAAATCATTAATGTTTATTTATTTGTTAGGAATAGTTTCAATAGCCGTTTATCCTAATTTTAAAGATGGATTTTCCTCTAGCAATGAGGCACATACCGCTATTATTGATATTTTAGGGGTTATTGCTGATAATGAAGATGCGAATGCAACGAATATTATTGAAGGACTAAGAAACGCAGTAAAAGATAGCAATACTAAAGGAATTATTTTAAATATTAATTCACCAGGTGGAAGTCCTGTGCAGTCTGCTTATATTTATGATGAAATTAGGCGGATTAAAAAAGAGCACCCCGATTTACCGATTCATTCGGTTGTCGGGGATATTTGCGCCTCAGGGGGTTATTATATTGCGGCTGCTAGTGATAAAATTTTTGTGAGTCCAGCAAGTATTATTGGTTCTATTGGGGTGATTATGAATGGTTTTGGGTTTGTTGATGTATTGAAAAAGCTAGGTGTAGAGAGGCGTTTATTAACCGCAGGTTCTCATAAAGCCATGCTGGATCAATTTTCACCAAGTAATGAAGTTGAAACACAACACATGCAATCCTTACTAGATGAAGTACATCAGCAGTTTATTGATGCGGTTCGTATTGGACGTGGTGACCGATTAATTGAGTCAGAAGATACTTTTTCAGGTTTAATTTGGACGGGTGCAACAGGAGTTAAACTTGGGATTGCAGATGGTTTTGGTAATATTGATAGTGTGGCTAAAAATGAGATAGGAACAAAGAAGAAAGTTAATTTTACCCCACAAAAAGAATTATTAAGTCAGATGATTGGTGATTTAGGCTTGTCATTTGGGCAGGCATTTAATAGTGCGTTGCACTCTATTTCTTTACGATAAAAAGTGGTTCTATTCATCGTTCCTACGCTATATGAGGGAACTATGACTGTAATTATACGGATAATATTTTCCCTTTTTTTAAATATTGGAACAACCATGAAGTATATTTTCCACTTTATTATTATTTTATTTTCACCCATTTCTTTTGCAGAAACTGATAAAGAAATAAAGCCTATTACACTTGATGAGGCCACTAAAAAAATAACAGAAAATACTGAAAACAAGGTGTTAAGCGCTGAAACAAAAACAATAGCTGGTAAAAAAGTTCATATCATTAAAATTTTAACTAAAAAAGGGTTAATCCAGAATATTAAAATTAATTCTGAAACAGTAAAAAAAAGTAATGAATCTAATGAAAATAAGAAAAAAGATGAATAACGATGCGTATTTTAATAGTTGAAGATGAAAAAATACTCTGCCAACAAATACAACAGTTTTTTAGAAAAAAACGCTTTGTTGTTGATAACGCTTATAGTGCTAAAGAAGGATATTATCTTGCAAAAGAATATCCTATTGATGCCGCTATTATTGATATAGGCTTACCTGATTTTTCAGGAATAGAATTGGTAAAACGCTTACGAAAAAATGCGATTGATCTTCCTGTATTATTATTAACTGCCCGTAACCGTTGGCAAGATAAGGTTGAGGGTTTAGAGGCTGGAGCTGATGATTATTTATCTAAACCATTTCATTATGAAGAACTTGAAGCAAGGATTAATGCGTTAATTCGTCGTTCTACAGGCAATGCTCAACCTATTTTAACTTATAAAAATATTAAATTAGATACTTTAGCGCAAACTGTTTCCGTTAATGGAAAATGGGTAGAGTTAACTGCATTTGAATATAAGGTATTGGAATACTTAATGTTTCGTCAGGGTGAAGTTATTTCTAAATCCGTATTAACAGATCATATTTATGATGAGAATTTTGACCGTGATAGTAATGTTATTGAGGTTTTTATTGGTCGATTGAGAAAAAAAATAGATCCTTATGGAAAAACTAAACCCATAGAAACTTTAAGAGGTAGAGGTTATAAAGTTCCTAAAGAAAATGAATGAAAACGATTAGATTATCAGTAAAATTTAAGAGAGTGGTTTATGAAAATTTTATGGGCGTTTGCTTTATTAATTATTAGCCAGCAGGCATTATCAATAGAAACATTACTTGTTAAAGAAGTCGCTAAAGGTATTTATGTTCATTTTGGTAAACATGAATTACCAAACACGACTAACCACGGGGCAATTGCAAATATTGGCTTTATTGTCGGTGAAAAATGTGTAGCAGTAATTGATTCAGGGGGTAATCCCGCACAGGGTGAGGCGTTAAAAAACACCATCAGAGAAATCACTCATAAACCTGTTTGTTACGTTATTAATACGCATATTCATCCAGATCATATTTATGGTAATAGTGCGTTTAAATCAGATGGGGTTGAGTTTGTTGGTCATTATAAATTAGCCAGAGCTATGGCAATGCGTAGTGATTATTATATTAATAATGCCATAGAAAAATTGGGGATTAAATTAACGGCTAAAGATATTATTCCTCCGACAATAAATGTTATTGACCATTTAAAAATTGATTTAGGTGGGAGAAAATTAGAGCTTACCGCGCATCCTACCGCACATACTGACAATGATTTAAGTATTTATGATCAACAAACAAATAGCTTATGGTTATCAGATTTATTATTTCGTGAACATATACCAGTCATAGATGGCAGTATTAATGGTTGGTTGGCAGAATTAGTACGTTTAGAAAAACAAAATTATACTTATGTTATTCCAGGTCATGGAGCTTTGATAACTGACTGGAAAAATAGCTTACAACCACAAAAACGTTATTTAACGTTATTACGTGATGAAATTAGAATTCTAATCAAACAAGGAAAGTTTTTAGAAGAGGCTGTAAACACTGTGGCTTATTCAGAAGCAAAAAGTTGGAAGTTATTTGCACAATTTCATCGTAAAAATATTACCACTGCTTTTGCAGAGCTAGAGTGGGAGGAATAAAATAATGAGCCTTAACCATAATTTAAATCTTAAATTTTCATCTATGCACCGTTTGCAATGGGAGGAAGCCCAGCAAAAAGAGGTTATTTTATACCCAGAAGGCATGGTTGAATTAAATCAATCTTCCGCAGAAATTTTGAAACTCTGCGATGGTAGTCGTCAACTAGCACAAATTGTTGATGAATTAGAGCATAAGTTTCAAACTACTGGTCTTGAAAAAGATATTATTAATTTTTTAGAGGATGCCTTAAAAAATGGCTGGATTCAACAAAGCTAATATTACCCCTCCCCGTTGGTTACTCGCTGAACTTACTTACTCATGTCCATTACAATGTCCTTATTGTGCAAACCCTTTGGATTATAGTCATTATAAACAAGAGCTGAGTACCGATGATTGGAAGCGAGTGTTAATTCAAGCGCGAAAAATGGGAGCAGTGCAATTAGGCTTATCTGGAGGAGAACCTTTAGTTAGAAAAGATTTAGAAGAGATTGTTAAACATGCACGAGAATTAGGTTATTACTCAAACCTCATTACTTCTGCTTATGGTTTGGATGAAAGTCGAATTATTGCCTTAAAAGAAGCAGGTTTAGATCATATTCAAGTGAGTATTCAAGCTAGTAGTGAGGAGCTTAGTGATTATTTAGCAGGAACAAAATCATTTACCCATAAAAAACAAGTGGCACATTTAGTTAAAAAACATGGTTATCCGATGGTATTGTGTGTAGTTATTCATCGAAAAAATATTGAGCAAATGCCGCAAATATTAACAATGGCAGAAGAGTTGGGAGCAGATTATTTAGAGTTAGCAAATACACAATATTATGGTTGGGCACATGCTAATCGTGATTTATTATTACCGACTAAAGAGCAATTTGAAATAGCAGAGAATATTGCTCAGGAATTTAAGAAAAAAGTAGCAGGGAAAATGAAAATTTATTATGTAGTCCCTGATTTTCATGAAGATCGCCCTAAAGCTTGTATGAATGGTTGGGGGACGACTTTTTTAACCATTGCACCTGATGGAGTGGCTTTACCTTGTCATTCGGCACGGGAATTACCTAACTTAAATTGCCCTAATGTTAATGATGATAGTATTAAGGAAATTTGGCATAATTCAAAGGCTTTTAATTTTTTTCGAGGGGATGACTGGATGCAAGAACCTTGTCGCAGTTGTGATGAAAAGGAAAAAGATTTTGGTGGTTGTCGTTGTCAAGCTTATTTATTAAAAGGAGATATGTTTGCAACTGATCCTGTTTGCAGTAAATCACCCGATCATCACCTTATTAATCAAGCTATTGATGCGGCTAAAGAAAATTCATTAATGATTGATGAAAAACCGTTAATTTTTCGTAATCGTAAAAACTCAAATTCTTATTAAAATATAAATAATAATTACATAAGAAAGTCATTTCATTTGAATTTATGGTGGCGGAGAGAGAGGGGTTCGAACCCTCGATACGTTGCCGTATACACACTTTCCAGGCGTGCGCCTTCGACCACTCGGCCATCTCTCCTAACAATAAGATTAATCCAACCCATTATTATAGATATTTTTTAATTTATTGTAAAACAAATATTAATTTATTTTGCAAAATAGGCGTTATTCTCAAAACCACTCAATTTTGCTAAGGTTAATAATTGTTCCGGGATATGGCTAAATTTTAATTGTATATTATACTGCCTACTAAGTTTTATCCACTCAATCATCAAGGCTAAACCTGCACTATCACTTAGTTTAACCGCTTTTAAATCAATATTTATATTATCACTGTGATGATGATTTTCAAAATCAATAGTGTTTACAGTTTTTTTATTAATATTTGCGAAGGTTAAGTCACCTGTTAATATAATCTGTCCGTCATCAGGCATTGTAATTTTTAAAATTTCCATTAGTGAGATTACTCTTTGGTTTCAGCACTTTTAAATAGAAATTGTCCGATAATTTCTTCTAAAACAATGGCTGACTGGGTTATATCAATGACACTGTTATTAATTAATAAATCCTCCAAACCACCTGGATCTAAACTTACATATTGCTCGCCTAATAAACCTGCGGTGAAAATACTTGCAGTGGTATCTTCTGGGAGTTTATTATATTGAGATTCTATTTTCATGGTGACTATAGATTGAAATTTTGTTTGATCCAAGGTAATTGCAATTACTCGTCCAATACGAACACCACCGACAACTACTGGGGATTTAATTTTTAAGCCTCCTGAGTTTTCAAAGGCGGCAGAAATCGTATAACTGTCTTCTTTAGTAAACGTACTTAAATTGCTTATTTGCATTGCCATAAAAAATAATGCAGCTATACCTACGGCGATAAATAACCCAACTAAAGTGTCTTGTTTAATTGAATGTTGCATTAAATGTCTCCAAACATAAGTGCAGTAAGAATAAAGTCCAACCCTAAAATAGCAAATGCTGAGTTGACAACAGTACGCGTGGTTGCACAGCTTACACCTTCTGAAGTGGGTATCGCATCATAGCCTTCAAATAATGCTATCCATGAAATTACAAAACCAAATACTATACTTTTAATCACGCCATTGAGTATATCGTCATAAACATCAAGACTCGCCTGCATTTGCGACCAGTAAGAGCCTTCATCAACCCCCAATAAACTGACACCAATCAAATGTCCTCCTAAAACTCCTACACTACTAAATAAGGCAGTAAGAAGAGGTAATGAAATAAATCCTGCTAAAAATCTTGGGGTGACAATTCGTTTAATCGGGTCAATTGCCATCATTTCCATACCAGATAATTGTTCAGTTGCTTTCATTAACCCAATTTCTGCGGTCAATGCCGAACCTGCACGACCTGCAAATAATAATGCCGCCACGACAGGGCCTAGCTCTCTGACTAAAGAGGTTGCTACCATTACTCCTAAAGCTTCATCTGCACCAAAATTTGACAAAATATAATATCCTTGCAATCCTAAAACCATGCCGACAAATAACCCTGAAATAGTAATCAAAAAAAATGATAATACTCCTACCGAATACAGTTGTTTGCTGAGTAATTGAGGGCGAACTAAAACATCAGTAATTCCCATTAATAATTGTTGTAAAAAAAAACTACTCCGTCCTAACTTAGCAAAGCTATAGCGTGTTTTTTTACCGAGTTGAGTCAATAAGTCAATCATGATTAATTTTTATCAAAAGCTAGGAGGTCATCAATATATGTAGGAGCAGGGTAGTGAAAATGAACTGGTCCATCGGCTTTACCATGCATGAATTGTTGTACCCACTCAGATTTTGAATTTTCAATCTCTTCTGGTGAGCCATGACCTACAATTTTACCATGAGAAATGATATAGATATAATCAGCAATAGCAGCAGTATCTTTAACATCATGAGAAACGATAATGCTGGTTAAATTTAAGGTGGTATTTAAGGTTTTTATTAATTGAACCAAGGCTGCCATTGAAATCGGGTCTTGACCTGTAAAGGGTTCATCATACATAATCATCATCGGATCTAACGCAATGGCTCTTGCAAGCGCAATACGTCTTGCCATACCGCCTGATAACTCATTGGGCATTAATTCTCTCGCACCTCGTAAACCAACTGCTTGAAGTTTCATCAATACCAGAGTGCGAATCATAGACTCATTTAAATCAGTATGCTCACGCAATGGAAATGCAACATTATCATAAACATTCATATCGGTTAATAACGCCCCACTTTGAAATAACATTCCCATACGTTTGCGTAAAGTGTATAAGTTTTTACGCGATAATTGATGCACATTTTGTCCATTTACAAAAACCGAACCTGATGCAGGTGAGAGTTGCCCACCAATAATTTTCAGTAAAGTTGTTTTTCCTGTCCCACTTGGCCCCATGATGGCAGTCACTTTACCTTGTTGAATATCTAATGAAATATCATCAAATATTTTTCGGTTTCCACGTGAAAAAGTTAGGTTCTGTACTGAAACGATAGTGTTATTAAGGCTCACGCAATTGTGTTTAAAGTAAGATAAAAGTCTGCTATTCTCTATGAGTCATCCCTATTAAGTCAAACAGTAATCATTCTGATTGTGGGGTAATTCACATTAATTGGTGCTTTTATCATAATTTTAAATTAAGACAAAAGCTATTTTATTATGGCATAATACTTGCTTTTTTTAAGTAATAAATTTAAGAGTGAAAATTTGAATGGTATTACTGCACCAAGATAAAATACGTGAATTAGCTCTCGCTGTCATCGAAGTTGAAACCAAAGCAATAGCGGCACTAGCACAACAGATTGATGATAATTTTATGACTGCCTGCCAGTTGATGTTGCAATGTCAAGGGCGCATTATTGTTACTGGTATGGGAAAATCTGGACATATTGCTGGAAAAATTGCCTCAACCTTAGCCAGTACAGGGACACCAGCTTTTTTTGTTCATCCAGGTGAAGCCAGTCATGGTGATTTAGGGATGATTACTCCTCAAGATGTGGTTTTAGCGTTATCAAATTCAGGTGAAACTTCAGAGATATTAACTATTCTTCCTCTTATTAAACGTCTTAATGTTCCATTGATTGCGATGAGCGGCAATGCTGACTCAGCTTTAGTAAGATTTTCTTCGGTGCATATAAATGTTGCAGTTAAAGAGGAGGCATGTCCTTTAGGTCTAGCGCCAACCTCTAGCACAACTGCTGCATTAGTAATGGGTGATGCGCTTGCAGTTTCATTGTTAGAAAGTAAAGGTTTTAGCCGTGATGATTTTGCTTTTTCTCATCCTAGTGGTAGTTTGGGTAAGAGATTATTGTTACGAGTTGCTGATTTGATGCATACTAATAATAAAATCCCTCGTGTGAGTGCATCTGCATTAATTATTGAGGCATTAACTGAAATGACAGCTAAAAACTTAGGAATGACTGCAATCGTAGATAATCAGAACCATATCTTAGGAGTGTTTACAGATGGTGATGTCCGCCGAATGCTAGGTGAACATTTAGACCCTAAAACAACACTAATTACGGAGGTGATGACTCAAAATTGTATTGTTATTAATCAAGCTATATTAGCTGCTGAAGCTATGCAAATCATGGAAGAAAAAGAAATTAATGCGTTATTAATCACTGATGATAATAACTGTTTAGTTGGGGCATTAAATGTGCATGATTTAATCCATTCAGGTATTGTTTAACTTATGGAATATAAAAATAATAAAGATTCTATTTCAAAAAAAGCAAAAGAATTAAAATTATTAGTGCTGGATGTCGATGGTGTTTTAACCGATGGACGTTTATTTTTTGATCATCATGGTGCTGAATATAAGACATTCCATGCTCGTGACGGACACGGTATTAAATTATTACAACAAACAGGTGTAACCGTTGCAGTTATTTCAGGACGTAAATCACCTTCAGTGACTTTAAGAATGCAAAACCTAGGAGTTCAGCATGTTTATCAAGGGCATGAAAATAAAATATCGGCTTTTGAAGAAATTCTTTTAAAAATGAATATCGTTGCTACACAAGCAGCTCATGTAGGTGATGATTTGCTTGATTTACCGCTAATGAAGCAGGCAGGGCTGTCGATTGCAGTTCAAGATGCTAATTTTGCCGTTAAGGATTATGCTGATTGTATTACCAAAACTCAAGGTGGGTTAGGTGCGGTACGAGAAATTTGCGATTTTATTATGCAAGCTCAAGGAAGTTTTGATAAAATTCTACAACGCTATTTAAACTAAATGCCTTAAGTTATGAGCTATTCATTCAGGACTAACAAGTTTTTTTTACAAAATGCACGAGCATATATTTTAGCCCTCATCTTAGCAGGACTTTCTTGGTGGTTAGTTGAAATTTTTCAGCTTCCTGATAATCAGACCCATAAAAAAAAGTTATCATCGGCACACAGCCCTGATTATTTTAGTAAAGGCTATTTAAAAAAAGAAATGGATGAGCAAGGAAATTTAAAATCCACCTTATTTGCGGAGGAAATGCTCCATTATAGTGATGATGGGGTTACTCATATGATTAATCCTGTTATGAGTCTTTATAACTCAGATTCCCCACCGTGGGTTATCAAATCAGAAACAGGTATTTTATCCGTAGATGGTAAAAATTTATGGCTAAATGGCAAGGTATTTATTCATCGTAACAAAGGACAAGGAGTTAAAGAATTAGGCATTGAAACCAGTAACTTACGAGTTAAACCCGAAGAAAATTATGCAGAAGGCGATGAATGGGCAAAGTTAAGCTCACCGCCACAGTGGACAGAAGGCACAGGGATTCAAATGATTTTTAAAAAACCTATTTCATTAAAATTATTAGCAAATGTAAAAAGTTATTATGAGATTAACTAAACTATCGGTATTATTTTTAACATTTTGTGGATTAAGTTTTAGTTCTTTATGTTTTGGGTTGGAAGATGACAATGAACAACCCATTTATATCGACTCTGATACCGCCTCTTATGATGAAAAAAATGATGTTAGTATTTATACTGGCAATGTTATTTATACCCAAGGATCATTAGAAGTTAAATCCGATAAAATGACCTTTTTTTTAAAAGATGGTGAAATAACTAAAGTAGTTGCGGTAGGAAAACCTGCGCGTTTTAAACAATCACCAGGAAAAGATAAAGAAAATATTCATGGGATTGGTTTGATAGGTGAATATTATCCTTCCACCTCTAAGTTACATTTGATTAAAAAGGCAGAAGTCTGGCAGGCAGGAAAAAAAACCGCCAGTGATTTGATTATTTATGATACCAAGTATTCCGTATTAACCGCTGGTGATAGAAATTCTAGCTCGACACGTGTTCATACAGTTTTTCAACCTCACTCGAAATAATAACAGCGATGGCAACTTTAATAGCAAAACAGTTACTTAAAAAATATAATAAACGTAATGTTGTTAATGGGGTTTCACTTCATGTTAATACAGGTGAAATAGTGGGCCTTTTAGGTCCTAATGGTGCAGGTAAAACAACTTGTTTTTATATGATGGTTGGATTAATTAAAGCCGATCAAGGTAATATTTATATTGATAAAAAAATTATTACTCATTATCCAATGCACAGTCGAGCAAAATTAGGTATTGGTTATTTACCTCAAGAACCCTCTGTATTTCGTAAATTAACTGTCGCTAATAATTTACGTGCCGTTTTACAGTTACGCAATGATATTACCCGTGGACAAATGGAATTATTAATCGATCAATTGTTAGAAGAATTGAATATTTCTCATCTACATAATCAAGTAGCTTTAGGACTTTCTGGTGGTGAACGACGGCGTTTAGAAATTGCCAGAGCATTAGCAAGTAATCCACAGTTTATTTTATTAGATGAGCCTTTTGCAGGGGTAGATCCGATTTCAGTAATTGAGATTAATAAGATCATTGTTCACTTAAAAGATCGGGGTATTGGTATTTTAATTACCGAACACAATGTGAGAGAAACACTAGGAATATGCGATAGAGCTTATATTCTTAATGAAGGTAAAGTTATCGCCGAGGGTGATTCAGAAGAAATTGTTAGTAATGAAGAAGTTAGAAAAGTTTACTTAGGGGAGAACTTTATCCTTTAACTCTCATTTAAAATAAATTAAGCAAACTTTTTAACTTTATTATTTAAACTACGATGAAGCAATCTTTACAGCTAGGAATGAGTCAACAATTGACAATGACTCCCCAATTACAACAAGCTATTAAGTTATTGCAATTATCTACGCTTGATTTACAACAAGAAATTCAACAAGTATTAGACTCTAATATTATGCTTGAAGTAGACGATGAGTCGAGTAAAAATGAATTAACAGCTAATGAACCGAAAAAAGATAACCCAGATGAAGTGAATACTGAAAGTTTATCAACTGATATTCCAGAAGAACTACCAATTGATACCACTTGGGATGATATTTATGATAATAACTCGCCGCCTATTACACCGCAAACACCCACATCTCTTACAGAATCTTCTGATTTTGAAATGCAATATAGTAAATCAGAAACGTTACAAGAACATTTATTATGGCAATTGGAATTATCATCTTTATCAGTAAAAGACCATGCGATAGCAATTGCTATTATTGATGCAATTAATCAAGAAGGTTATTTATGTATTAGTGAAGACGAACTTTATCAGGGATTAATCAAACAAGTTGATGATTTAGAATTTGATGAACTACAAGCGGTGTTACATCAAGTTCAAAACTTTGAACCGACAGGTATTGCCGCAATTGATTTAAGTGATTGCTTAGGCTTGCAATTACAAGCATTACCCCCATTTACAGCCTGTAAAGAAGTAGCCTTGAAACTGGTTAAAAACCACCTTGATTTATTAGCAGCTCAAGAAAAATTAAAATTAATTAAAAGGTTAAGAATAACAGAGTTAAAATTAGAGCAAACTATTGCTTTAATTAGGAGCTTAGACCCTAAACCTGGTTTACAAGTTGAAAATGTTACCTCGAACTATATTATCCCTGATGTTTTTGTAAATAAACATAAAGGTGAGTGGCTGGTTAGCCTTAACCCTAATATTTCACCTAAACTAAAAATCAACCCTTTTTATTCTGGATTGATTAAACGTGCGGATCATAGCCACGATAATACCAGGATGAAAGAGCATTTACAGGAGGCAAAATGGTTTATAAAAAGTTTATATAGTCGTAACGAAACTTTATTACGTGTTGCAAAATGTATTATTGAAAAACAAACAGAATTTTTAGAGTACGGTGCAATTGCTATGAAACCAATGGTACTTAGGAATATAGCCGAAGAACTTGAATTACATGAGTCGACTATTTCTAGGGTTACCACTCAAAAATATATGCACACCCCAAATGGTATTGTGGAATTTAAATATTTTTTTTCAAGTCACGTATCAACCGTTGAAGGTGGTGAATGTTCAGCAACTGCCATTAGAGCCTTTATTAAAGAATTAATTAGCAATGAACTGGTAAAAAAACCGTTAAGTGATGAGAAAATATCAATTATTTTGAAAGAAAAAGGCATTAAAGTAGCAAGACGTACAGTTGCTAAATATCGGGAAGCAATGTCAATTGCCACATCAAGTCAGAGAAAGCGTCTTTTATGATGCTTATGAGTAACACATTTTTTATAAACTAGGAGATTATCCATGCAAGTCAGTATAACAGGGCACCATTTAGACGTAACAGAGGCATTAAAAGCCCATGTTGAAGATAAAATTAGTAAATTAAAACGTCATTTTGATAATGTAACCAATGTACATGTTATTTTAACGGTTGAAAAATTAGCGCAAAAAGCCGAAGCAACCGTGCAAGTTAGTGGGGCTAAATTATTTGCAGAAGATCATCAAGAAGATATGTATGTTGCTATTGATCACATGGTAGACAAACTTGATCGTCAAGTTATTAGACATAAAGAAAAAACTAATAAACATAGAGGTTAATATTAATAAGGATGTCATGTAGGACAGTTAACATCTTTCTGCATGATAGTTTTTTGTAAAATAAAATAAAATGAAATAAAATACGATAAAATAAAAATGAAACTGTTAATTGTTAGTGGACTTTCATGTTCTGGTAAAAGTATTGTTTTAGATACATTAGAAGATTGCGGTTATTATTGCATTGATAACTTACCATCAGCCTTATTAGATACTTTCGTTAATCAAGTTATGCTGAGTGAAAAGCGAACCTACGTTAAAACAGCAATAGGTATTGATGCTAGAAATAAAAGCACAGGATTAATTAATTTTAATGAAAAATTAACCGCTATTAGAAAACTTAATATTGATTGTGAAATTATTTATATGCAGGCTGAGGAAAGTGTTTTAATCAAACGTTACAGTGAAACTCGTCGCCGACACCCGTTAAGTAATGATAAAATTTTATTAACAGAAGCTATACATCAAGAAGCAAAAATACTTTCGTCAGTAGCAGAGTGTGCTGATATACGTATAGATACCAGTAGAACCAGTTATCATCAGTTACGGGAATTAATAAAAAATCAAATAGATAATCGTGATGAACGTTATTTATCGCTTCAATTTCAATCATTTGGTTTTAAATATGGTGTTCCTTTAGATGCGGATTTTGTCTTTGATGCCAGAAGTTTACCTAATCCTTATTGGATTCCACATTTACGTCAATTAAATGGGAACGACCAAGGGGTTATAGACTTCCTCCAGTCAAAAAGTTATGTTACTGATTTATTTGAAGATATTGTGTATTTTATTCAGCGATGGACACCGAGATTTAAGGCAGATAATCGTAGTTATTTAACCGTTGCTATAGGCTGTACAGGCGGACAACATCGCTCAGTTTATCTTACTAATATCTTAGCTGACTATTTTAAGAACAAAACCTTAAATATTATTCTCCGTCACCGAGAATTATATTAATCACTTACATTCCTACTCTCTACCTTCTATCATGCCTACTACTGTTAAACTAAATCATAATAAACACCAATTAGAACGTATCATAGAACTTTTAGAAGAAGGTTCTATTAATGATGTCAGACTTTTTATTCATTCACTTTATCCTGCTGAAACCGCGCATATTATTGAATCATTAGAGCTTACTGAACGTGAAAAAATTTGGTCAGTAATCCCTCCTAATGTCATGGGTGAAATTTTAGTTAAACTTCACGTTGAAGTTGCGACTGAGTTAATTAAAATTACTGATAGAAAAGATTTAATTAAAGCTACTGAAAAACTTGAATCAGATGACATGCTTGATTTATTACATGCTTTGCCTGAACCTTTATTATCGCAAGTATTTGATTCTATTGCTGAAGTAGAACGTAAGCGTCTTGAGTCAGCATTGTCCTATGATGATCACACTGCGGGTGGCATCATGTCCTTGGATGTGTTAACAATTAGAGCCGATGTATCACTTAATGTAGTTTCACGTTACTTACATAAACGTGGAGCTATGTCAGAGACAACCGATAGTTTGATTGTTGTTGATCGTAATAATCATTTTCAAGGGTTATTACCTGTGACCTATTTACTAACTAAAGATGGACACTTAAAAGTTTCAGAGGTTATGAACAGCAATGAAAATGGAATTTCTTATAAAATGCCAACTTCAGAAGTCGCCTTATTATTTGAGCAACGCGATATTTTATCTGCTCCAGTGTTATCGGAAGAAGGACTTATTTTAGGACAAATTAGTATTGATAATGTGATTAATATTATTCGTAATGAAGAAGGACATTCATTAATGAGCCGTGTTGGTTTGGATGAAGAACAAGATATGTTTGCACCTGTTGCTGTAAGTGCGAAGCGGCGAGCAGTATGGCTAGGGGTTAATTTATTTACCGCCTTTTTAGCGGCATGGGTGATTGGTCTTTTTGAGGCCACTATCGACCAGATTGTTGCTTTAGCGGTATTAATGCCTATTGTTGCTAGTATGGGAGGGATTGCAGGAAGTCAAACACTTACCCTAGTTATTAGAGGAATAGCTTTACAGCAAGTTAATGATGCTAACGCAGGTAAAATTTTAGTTAAAGAACTTTTAATCGGGGTGGTTAATGGTATTTTATGGGCAATTGTAGTGACTATTATTGCAGGACTTTGGTTTCAAAGTCTTAGTTTAGGTTTATTATTAGGAAGTGCGATGGTTATTAACTTAATTTGTGCCGCCCTTGCAGGAGCAACTATTCCTTTAGCATTAGATAAAATAGGTATCGACCCCGCATTGGCAGGTGGAGTTTTATTAACAACGGTAACTGATGTCATTGGTTTTATGGCTTTTTTAGGATTAGCAACAATATTTTTATTGTAAGATTTTCTCAATATTTAGCATCTTTCCTTTACTTAAAAAAAATAGTTTACTGTTTTTGAATAGTGATATTTATAATTTATATTAGAAGTCCAAAACCTATTTTGGACTCCAATATTAAAGTTAATCATTTAATTCTTTTCTTAATAAAACATAAAGCTTACTAGTAATAATTTCATGCTCATGTAATTCTTTCAAGGTATCATACTGTGCAGTATGTAAAAAAGATTTTGCAGATTGTTCGTTTAAATCATCAAGTAATACACGATTAGAACTAATTTCCTCTTGCATTTGCTCAATTGTTTTAGCCTTTAACGCTTGATAAATAGAAGTCACATTTTTAAATACATTAGGATCACCAAAAATTTCCACTAGCGGAGAATTTTTCAATTGATCTATTTCATCTAAGACTTTATTAATTAATGTATATTGCGTTCGGTAGTATAAATAACGCTCTTGTGGTTGTTCTTGTTTTTTCCTTGCTCTACTGATTAAAGAACTAAACCGAGAATTAAGATAAACATTCAGTGAAGTAAGTTTAGACTGGTCTTGTTCAATACGTTCTGTTTGTGTTTCTAAAATAATAAGATTTTTTTTATAAATGCTTTCATTGATTTCATCATGCTGAAACATGCGTTTTAACTCCCTTTTTTGAATCACTAACGTATACATCTGTAAAATATTTTCTGCTACATGGTTTTCACCTATAACTTGGTGCTGGTGTTGTTTGCACGCTTGTTGATAAAGGTCTAGATATTTGTCAGAAAGTATTTGATATTGTGATTTATTAATTTGGTGATGTTTATGAAAACTTTCAATAAGCGTTACTAAATTATGATAAATTAAAGCTTTACTTTTATAATAACTTAGTTTTTCATAAGGTAATAAAACATCAATTTTTAAATAACGAATAACAGGACCTATAGTAGTAGCTTTAATTAACAATGAGAAATAAATACAGCCGATTGTAATCGCGACAATAAAATCTTTAATCGAAAAATCATAAGACCAATTAGGAAGTATCAGGTCATCAGGGATTAATAACACCATGATTACTGCAAGTGACCCACGTAAACTTCCCCAAGATAATAAGTGTTGCCAATTCATGGGAATATTTTTTTCAGATTTTATTTGGTTAGCAATACCAACGGATATATAAATTGAAATAATTCTTGCCAATATCACTACTAAAATAATAATTAAGATAGGCAATAAGGTGACTTGTAATGAAATGGAAAGCCTAGCAAAAAGTAACCCCATTAAAATAAAGACTAACGAATTTGCTAAGAAAGCAAAATATCCCCAAAATTTTTCCATGTATTCTTCAACACCAGCTGACATTTTAAAACGTCCATAATTACCGATAACTAATGAGGCTACTAACGTTGCAATAATAGAAGAAATATGAACATTATGCCCATTAATAATCCATTTTTCTGAGATTAATTCTGCTAATAGGAAAGTAAAATGTGCAACCAGTAAAGTAAGAGTTATTTCTAAATGTTGATGACCTTTAACCCATTCAATTAATTTTGAGAATAAAAACCCCATCATTAAACCAAAAATAATCCCACCTGCTATCATGGTAAAAAATGAAATAATACCACTGATAACCGTAGTAGAACCATGATATCCATGTTGTATAATTCCAATTAAAACTAAAAATATAGCAAACGCAGTGCCATCATTAAAAAGACTTTCGCCTTCAAAAATAAGGGTTAATCGTTTAGGTGCGCCATATTCTTTAAATAAGGCTAAAACAGCAGCAGGGTCGGTTGCAGAAATAATTGCCCCAAATAATAAGGTAACTAACAATGGTATATCAATTCCTAGTAGCTTAAATGCCCAATGACCAACATAACCAATAAGAAATGTGGAAATGAGCAAGCCAACAATTGCCAATATACTAATAATAAATTTATTTTCCCTGATATTGCGAATTTTTATGTTATAAGCTGATTCAAAAATTAATACTGGCAAAAATACAAAAAATAATAACTCAGGGGTTAGTTGAAAACTAGTGACAAAGGCAAATGCTTCAATTTTAGAAAGAGGAACAAGGCAAGATCCTGTAATAACCAACAGTACGGTATAAGGAATTTTAGTTTTTAAAGCTAGAATATTAATTCCAATGGAAAGCAACATCAATGTAAAAATAGATAAATAAATATCAAGTACCATTATTATTCCTATAACTTAGAGGTAACTTTGCTAATCGTTTTTAGATAAAATTATTATAAAGCAATAGACTATTACAAAGTGAACTAATCTCATATAAACATCACCATAAAGCAATCAAGTTTACTTAGCATTCTATCCTGTGTTAACTTGAATAGATTATTTACTTATTTGTCATTCTAATTGACGGTTTCTGTATCCATAATGAATAAACAAATTTATCCTTTACTAGTTGCCCAATTTTTATCAGCTTTTGCTGATAATGCCATTTTATTTACCGTAATTGCAATGGTTATGCAGTCAGCAGCATTAGAAACATGGTATGTTCCTGCCTTACAAAGCGTTTTTTTAATTGCTTTTGTAGTACTTGCGCCATGGGTGGGGGCTTTTGCAGATAACTATCCTAAATTTAAAATACTCATTATTGCTAACCTAATTAAGGCGGCAGGTGCGGTTTTATTAGTTTTCAATGTTGAACCTTTAATTGCCTATTGCATTGTTGGTGCAGGTGCGGCTCTTTATAGTCCAGCTAAATATGGTATTTTACCAGAAATTTCTGAGCATACATTGTTAGTCAAAGCCAATAGTTGGATTGAGGGTTCTACTATTTTTGCGATTTTACTAGGGATGATTATTGGTGCAAAAGTAGCTGATTACTCTATTCAATGGGCATTAATTGGCACAGTCATGGTCTTTTTATTGTCTGCAACTATTAGCTTATTCTTGCCATCAACTGTATCTAAACAAACGGTTTCAGGTTCAAAGTTAATTCAATTTGGACGACATGTTGGAACTTTTTTTGACACGAGTCGCTCACGGTTTTCAGTATTGAGTGCTTCATTATTTTGGGCATCGGCGGCAACAGTACGGGTTATTTTAATTGCATGGACACCTTTAGTGTTAATGACTAAAAATGCCAGTGAAATAGCGGAACTTACCTTATTTTTAGCCATTGGAATTATTATAGGGTCAGCCGTTGTTCCTAAATTAATTCCTTTAGAACATCTGCGCCGCGCTAGAATCCCCGCTTATTTAATGGGGGTTTTTATTATAGGTCTAAGTTTTATGGATACTGTTTGGGGAGCGCGTAGCTTACTACTGTTAATTGGTATAACTGGAGGTTTATTTATTGTCCCAATTAATGCCGCTTTACAAGAAATAGGTCAACAAAGTATTGGCAGTGGTAGTGCGGTTGCGTTACAAAATTTCTTTCAAAATGTGGCAATGTTATTAGCGGTTGGCAGTTATACTTATTCGGTGACTTTAGGTATTAGCCCTGTTAATGCAATGTTGACATTAGGTGGATTAGTTTTTATTGCCACTCTCATAATTTCATTACGGTTACCTAAAAACCAACCTGAAACTAATAACCATTAAACTTATTTAAAATGATGATAACTGTTGACACTTTAATTCATGCTCGCTGGATAGTCCCTGTTTTACCTGAAAATGAGGTATTAGAATATCATTGCTTAGTGATTAACCAAGGGCGAATTATTGATTTATTAGCTAGTGCAGCCGTAGAACAAAAATATATTTCAAAACAAATAGAAAAACTTGAACACCACGTACTTATCCCTGGGCTTATTAATAGCCATACTCATACGCCAATGAGTTTAATGCGCGGTATTGCAGATGATTTACCATTAATGGAATGGTTAGAAAAACATATATGGCCGTTGGAACAAAAATGGATGAGCGAGGAATTCGTTAGTGATGGTACAGATTTAGCAATTGCCGAAATGTTACGAGGAGGAACAACCTGTTTTAATGATATGTACTTTTTCCCAAACATCACGGCACATCGGGCTATAAAGGCAGGTATTAGAGCAAGTATTGGGTTAATTTTAATTGACTTTCCAAGTGTTTGGGCAAAAAATAGTGAGGAATATTTAGAAAAGGGAATATTATTACATCTATCAATGCTTACTGAACCTTTAGTTAGCTGTGTTTTTGCCCCTCATGCGCCGTATACAGTTGCGGATGAATCTTTAAAAAAAATAGTCACTTCTTCGGAACAATTAAATCTCCCTGTTCACATGCACGTTCATGAAACTGAATTTGAAGTTCATCAACAACAACGACAAACCAAAGAAACACCATTGGAACGTTTAAGTCGATTAGGTTTATTAAAACCTAACTTTATTGCGGTTCACATGACCCAATTATCGGATAAAGAAATTTATGATTATGCAAAAACAGGGGGTCATATTGTTCATTGCCCTGAGTCAAATCTAAAATTAGGTAGTGGATTTTGTCCAATTAGTGCAGCCTTAGATGCTGGAATTAATGTTGCTTTAGGTACTGACAGCGCTGCGAGTAATAATGATTTAGATATGTTTGGTGAAATGCGTACCGCTGCATTATTAGCTAAAGGAGTGACAAGAAATGCTAGTAGTATTCCTGCGATGACAGCTTTAAAAATGGCAACTATAAATGGTGCAAAGGCATTAGGATTAGAAGATAACATCGGCTCATTGTCTATTGGAAAAGATGCTGATGTAGTGGCAATTAATTTAGATGAATTAGAAACTCAGCCTCTATATGATGTAGTTTCACATATTGTGTATGCGTGTTCTCGACAACAAGTTACTGATGTTTGGGTCGCAGGTAAACATTTATTAAAACAACGACAATTGACTCAATTAGACATTACCGAATTAAAAAGTAAATTATCTAAATGGCAACAAAGGTTATCGACTTTTAAATAACCTTTATTTAATATAAATAGTAATTATTTTGATAATTTCTGTTACTACAAATTTTTTAAACCAATTTTAACTCTTTATGAATAAACAAGAACCCTATATTTTAGTAGTTGATGATGAACCAGATATTCGACAACTTGTCTCTGAAATATTAGAAGACGAAGGTTATCAAGTTGTTATGGCTGAAAATGCTCAAGTTGCACGTGAGTTAAAGAAAAAACGCAAACCTAACTTAATTCTTTTAGATATATGGATGCCTGATACCGATGGTATTACCTTATTAAAAGAATGGGCGCAAGAAGAAAAAACTTTGTGTCCTGTCATTATGATGTCAGGGCATGGATCAGTAGAAACTGCTGTCGAAGCAACACGTTTAGGAGCGTATGATTTTTTAGAAAAACCCTTATCATTAGCAAAATTATTATTAATTGTTGAAAGAGCTTTAGAAACTAGTCACTTACAACAAGAAAATGCAGGGCTCAAGCAACAACTTATGTTCGATATTGAACCTGTTGGTAAAAGTGCCGTAGTTGAACGAACTAAAGATCAATTAAAACGCCTAGCTCAACATGAAGCCCGGGTTTTATTTGTCGGTGAGGCTGGCGTAGGGAAAGAGTTATATGCCCGTTATTTACATAATCATAGCAATAGGCGCGAAGGTGCATTTGTTGATGTAGCCGTTGGTAGTATTGCCCCTGAAAATTCAGCGGTAGAATTTTTTGGTAAAGAAGAAAAGGGTAAAGTTTATCAAGGTTTATTAGAACAAGCACATGGTGGCACTTTATTTCTAGGTGAAATTGCAGGCATGGATAAAGAAACTCAATCACGCTTATTAAGTGCATTAGAATCCAGCTCTTTTTTACGAGTTGGAGGGAGTGAAGCCGTGCGGGTTGATGTTAGCGTTATTGCCTCTACACGAATAGCTTTAGAAGAAGAAGTCAGTGCAGGACGTTTTCGACAAGATTTATATTATTTATTAAATGTAGTGACTTTAGATATTAAACCCCTAAGAGAACATAGTGAAGATGTGCCTAATTTACTAAATTTCTATATTGATTATTTTATTAAAATGGAAAAGTTATCATTTAGAAAATTTTCTATGCCGGCACAAAATTTTTTACGTAATTACAGTTGGTATGGTAATATCAGAGAACTTAAAAACCTAGTACAACGATTAATGATATTAGGTGCAGGTGATGATATTGAACTCGAAGAAGTTAAAAATGCTTTAGGATCTATTGCTGAAAACCCTGCTTTACTTGAGTCTGTTCCTGAATTTTTTAATCTTCCTTTAAAAGAAGCTCGTGAACATTTTGAGAAATCTTATCTAGAGTATCACTTTGAAAAAAATGCAGGGAGTGTCGCAAAACTTGCTGTAGCTATTGGTATGGAACGAACCCATTTATATCGTAAACTTCACGCACTTAATATTAAACTTTAAAGATGGCTATATTACTATTTTGTCTACGTGGTGTTCCTGAAGACGAGGCCTTTGAAATCCGTGATTTACTGACTCATCATGAGATTGATTTTTATGAAACTAACGCGGGTAATTGGGGAGTGTCAATGCCCGCTTTATGGCTTAGAGATGAATGGCAACTCAATCAAGCTAAACAATTACTTAAAGATTATCAACATTATCGCTACACCTCTCAACGAGATAGATACTTAAAATGTAAAGCTGAAGGTGAACATAAGACCTTGATACAATCATTTAGTCAAAATCCGTTATCATTTAGTATTTATTTGGTAGCAATAGGGTTAATTGTTTATGTGTCTATCAAATTATTATTTGAGCTTGGTTTATAGAATCAATGGTCAATTATTTTAACCAAGTATCACGTAAAGAAACTGTACGATTAAAAATTAATTTTTCTGCACGACTATCAGTATCAACGCAAAAATAGGCGCAGCGTTCAAATTGATAACGGTTTCTAGCACTTGTATTGGCTAAACTCGCTTCGACACGCGCACCAGTGACAATTGTTAATGACTTAGGGTTCAAAACTTCCATGAAATTTACTTGTTCTTCTGGATTAGCTTCGGTAAACAAAGGCTCATATAAGTGCAGTTCGGCAGGAAGTGATTGTTGTTCAGAAACCCAATGAATCACCCCCTTAACTTTACGCCCCTCAGGTTTTTTCCCTAAGGTATTTTCATCATAACTACAACGTAATTCTATGATCTTACCTTGCTCATCAGTGATAACTTTTTCACATTTAATCACATAAGACCCTCGTAAACGAACTTCTCCCCCTTCAATAAGGCGTTTAAATTTCGCAGGTGGTTCTAACGAAAAATCATCCTGTTCAATTAAAATAACCTTGGAAAAAGGAACGTTACGCGTTCCCATTTCTTCTTTTTGTGGATGATTTTTAATGGTTAGTGATTCAACTTTCTCATCTGGGTAATTTTCAATGACTATTCGTAAAGGTTTGATAACAGCCATTGCCCTTGGTGCATTTTCATTTAAATCATCCCGAATACAACTTTCTAACACGGCTATTTTAATCCACGCATCTTTTTTAGTAATTCCAATGCGTTCACAAAAATCACGAATTGAAGTAGGTGTAAATCCTCGACGACGTAACCCTGCAATAGTAGGCATTCTAGGATCATCCCAACCATGAACATGGTTTTCTAACACTAATTGAGCCAATTTACGTTTACTCATTACCGTGTATTCAAGTTGTAAACGTGCAAATTCAATTTGTTGTGGACGACACGAAATTTGTATTTTTTCTAACACCCAATCATAAAGTGGTCGATGATCTTCAAATTCTAAGGTACATAAAGAGTGAGTAATACCTTCAATTGCATCAGAAATACAATGGGTATAATCATACATGGGGTATAAACACCAATCATTCCCAGTTCGATGATGATGTGTGCGACGTATTCGATATAACGCTGGGTCTCGCATATTAATATTAGGTGAGGCCATATCAATTTTAGCGCGTAATACATAATCACCGTTAGCAAAATCTCCCTCACGCATTTTCTTAAATAAGGTGAGGTTTTCAGCAATAGGACGACTTCTATCAGGACTTTCTTTGCCTATTTGAGTTAATGTACCACGATACTCACGAATTTCTTCAGCAGATAAACTATCAACATAAGCCAGTCCTTTTTTAATTAATTGCACCGCATAATCATAAAGTTGCTCGAAATAGTCCGAGGAATGATAGACAGCCGTCCATTTAAAGCCTAACCAATTCACATCCTTTTCTATTGCCTTCATAAATTCGGCACTTTCTTTTTCAGGATTGGTATCATCAAAACGTAGGTTACATGTACCCTGATTTTCTTGGGCAATACCAAAATTAAGACAAATAGATTTAGCATGTCCGATATGTAAAAAACCGTTGGGTTCAGGCGGAAAACGAGTAGCAACATTACCATTATGTTTATTACTGGTTAAATCATTAGTAATAATTTGACGAATAAAATTTGCAGAAGGTTGATTTTCTGTAGTGGACATAGTTTATGAAGGCAGATTAAAAGTTAAAGGTAAAAGGTTAAAATAACCCCAAGAATTTATTTATACAATCTCATTGTAAATCTTTATCTTTATAATAGACAGTCTAAACATAATTTTAACAACCTGACTATTTATTTTTCATGGGTGAAAATAAGGTTTTGTTTGCTGGCAAAATTTAACGAGACACAGCATTAATGGCACTTCAATTAACACCCCAACGACGGTTGCAAGAGCGGCCCCTGATGAAAGTCCAAAGAGCATAACCGCTGTAGCAATAGCGACCTCAAAATGATTAGAAGCCCCAATGAGTGCAGACGGGGCTGCATTTTCATACGAAAATCCCCATAATTTTGCCGCTAAATAAGTCAGAAAGAAAATTAATAAGGTTTGAAGGGTTAAAGGAATCGCAATCCATAAAATAGTTAAAGGATTATTAATAATAACCCCGCCTTTAAATGAAAATAATAAAACCAAGGTAAATAACAATGCAACAATCGTAATAGGGCTTAAAATGGGTAAAAATTTTTGTTCAAACCAGCTTAAACCACGATAAGTAATCATCCATTTTCGAGAAAAATAGCCAGCAACTAAAGGTAAAGCGACATAAATGCTAATGGAAAGTAATAAGGCTTGCCACGGAACGGGCAAATCGCCTACGCCTAATAAGAAGCCGCCAATTACCCCATAAAGCAGCAGCATCACTAACGAATTAATCGCCACCATAACTAACGTATGACCTGTATTGCCTTTGACTAACTCGCCCCAGACTAAAACCATTGCAGTACAAGGGGCAACACCTAATAAAATACATCCCGCAAGATAGCTACGCCATAAAGGAATACTGAGCATTTTTATACCCTCATCCATAACCACGATGCCTGCGCCATAATGACTGCCAACAGCTAAATCTAAACCCAAGGGCATTTTAACTAAATCAATCGCCTCTTCACCAATCAATTGCTTAAATACAAAGCCTAGAAAAAAATAAGCAATCGCGTACATCGTAAAAGGTTTAATCGCCCAATTGACAATAAGCGTGAGAGAAACAGGTTTAATACTTTTACCGGCTTTAACGACTTCGGTAAAATCAATTTTTACCATAATCGGATACATCATAAAAAATAAACAAATCGCAATCGGAATGGAAATCACGGGCGCGTGATTAACAGTGATACTCATGCCATCTAATGTCTGTGCAAATTCAGGTAAATAAGCCCCTAAAAAAATGCCTATAAAAATACATAAAGCGACCCAAAGGGTAAGATAACGTTCAAAAATCCCCATAATAGGCTTGTTCTCATTCATGGGGCTGCTAGAGCGTTAAGTTGTTCGCCTAATTCTTTAGCTGACATTTTTTCTAAAGGCAATATTAACATTTTATTAATCCGTTGCTCTAATAAATTAAAGGTTGTTTCAAAGGCAGCAATTTTTTCAGCCTCATTTCCCTCTATATGACCCGGATCAACTAAGCCCCAATGCACTTTAATCGCTTTATTTAAATAAATAGGACAGATTTCTCCCGCAGCATTATCACAAACAGTGATCACAATATCCATTGCTTGATGTTCAAATTCATCCCATGACTGGCTTTGATAACCCTCAGTGGGTAAATTATGACGCTTTAAAGTGGCTAACGCCCCTGTATTAATTCGTCCAATAGGATGACTCCCTGCGGAAAAAGCTTGAAGTCGTCCTTTGCCTAAATGATTAAATAAGGCTTCACCTAAAACACTGCGACAAGAATTTCCCGTACAAATAACAAAAATAGTCAGCATAAAAATTCCTTAGTTTTTAACCACAAGAAGATGACGCTTTATCATTCGTAGGACAACAAGCGGTGGACGTTGTAGTGTCAGGAATTGCTTTTTTTTCATTAAAGGTCGGAATTTCAGCTAACGAATGAAAGGATTCCCAAGCAATACCTTGAGGATCGGTTACCCAATGTTTATTAGAACGACTATAGCAACAGGCGGCTTGTTCTTGAGTTTCAATAGGAACTTGAGTTTCGTCTAAATTTTGTTTAATCGCTTGCAATTCTTCAGCATTATCAGCTTGAATCCCTAAATGATCCAAGCCTATTTTTTCACTGCGATTAGAAATAGCAAAATTAACCCGTGGATCCTCTAACATCCATTTAGCATAATCGTCATGCTGTACGGTAGGCGATGATGCAAATAAGGTCGTATAAAAATTAATACTTTGCTCAAGGTTTTCTACGGCTAGGTGAATATGTAATCGTTTCATAAATGTTCCTATAGGTTAAGGTAATATGCGTATAATCATATTTATTAATTTAAAAATTTAGCCACACAGATTTATTTCAGGTCGATTTACCATCTGTTGTAAGCGTTGTAAATCTTGTTTAAATGTGATTGTAAGTTCTGCGGCAGTAAGGGTGTTTTTTAAAAGGGGTAACGTCCAATCAGGAAGCAAAGGATTAATTTGATAATACACCCATTGACCTTTACGACTATCTTTCAATAAGCCACATTGGCGTAAAGAGGCTAAATGACGTGATATTTTAGGTTGAGATAAATCAAGGGCGGTAGTTAATTCACATACACAAAGTTTTCCTTTCTTTTCCATTAAAGTAATACAGCGTAGCCGAGTCTCATCTGAGAGACATTTAAAAAATTGAGAGAGGGTTAATGTATTCATATATGGGTAATCATATATTAATAACTAAAAAATAGCAATAATTTGGCATCCTTCATATACCTAAAAAGTAGTTGACACTTTTTCTCCCTAAATTTTCGACAATAGGATGCCGTCCCCGTATAAGGGGTTTTTTAAATAAACCCTCAGATTTCTAATTTTTAGGCAGGTAATGTAAAGGCTTCTTTGCTCACTTCTTTTTGCAGCAAAACAACCCAATCTTCTTTCTGCTCTTTGCCTGTTAAAAAGAAAGAAGG
>DAOUSN010000067.1 GCA_030627205.1 Methylococcaceae bacterium | reverse complement strand
TTTTTCAAGGGATTGACTGCAACCCCGATTATTCAAACCTTACTCAAAGATAGCAAATATACCTTAGATCAGTTTAAAGACGCTAATATTGTTGCATTTGAGGCTTCAATTTTTACCAAAACCAATAAAAAAGGCGATTCTGCACCTTATATAACATGTTTGGTTCGACAAAAAGATATTAAGCTCACGCCAGAGGAATTAGTTCGTCAGTTATATTTAAAGGTGTTGATGGAGGATTATGGTTATCCTGTTAAGCGCATTGCTTTGGAATATCAAGTCATTTTCGGACGTGAGAAAAAACGTGCGGATATTGTGATTTATGATAAAGATCGCCCCGATGTGCCTTATATTATTGTTGAGTTAAAAAAGCCGAAATTAAAAGATGGCAAAGGGCAGTTAAAGTCTTATTGTAATGCGACAGGTGCGCCTTTAGCAGTATGGACAAATGGGGATTTAATTTCTTTTTATCACCGTAAAGATCCAAATTATTTTGAAGAAATTTCGCTAATTCCAGATGCCACGCAAAAATTAGCGGATGTATTTAATGAGAAATTCACGCTGGATGATTTAATTGCTAAAGATGAGTTAAATAATAAATCATTAAAAGATCGAATTTTAGAAATGGAAGACGAGGTGTTAGCAAATGCGGGCGTGGATGTATTTGAAGAATGTTTTAAGCTGATTTTCATTAAATTGTATGATGAATGGGAGTCGGGCAGAAATAGAAGTCGTTTTTTAAAGTTTAGAAATACAGGCACGGAACAAGAATTAAAAGAAGCGATGCAGGTTTTATTTGATGCGTCTAAGGCCAAATGGCAAGGGGTATTTTCTGAGGATTCTAAAATTGCGCTCAGTTTTTCGCATTTGCCTGTTTGCGTGTCATATTTGCAGGATGTAAAGTTATTTAATTCTAATTTAGACGTGATTGATGAGGCGTTTGAATATTTAATTGGAAAATCTAGCAAAGGCGAAAAAGGGCAATATTTCACCCCGCGTTATGTGATTGATATGTGCGTTAAGATGCTTAATCCGCAGGAGCAAGAAAGCATTATTGATACGGCGGCAGGTTCGGCTGGATTTACGATGCACAGTATTTTTCATGTTTGGCGGCAAATTTTGGATGATGAAGGCTTACAGGCGAGTCATTTATTTAGTTTGGAGAAAAAGCCGCCACGTTGTGAGGATTACGTTAAGGATAAGGTGTTTGCGATTGATTTTGATGAAAAGGCGGTGCGAGTAGCGCGAACCTTGAATTTAATTGCAGGCGATGGGCAGACCAATGTTTTGCATCTGAATACTTTGGATTATGAGCGTTGGGAGGAAACCACAGGTGAGGAAGCTTGGCAGGATGTTTATTATGAGGGCTGGCGTAATCTGCGTAAATTGGCAGTGGCAAAAAAGGATTTTAAGCGGTTTAAGTTTGATGTGTTGATGGCAAATCCACCCTTTGCGGGTGATATTAAGGAAAGTCGTATTATTCATAAGTACGATTTAGCCGAGAAAAAGGGCAAGTGGCAATCAAAAGTCGGGCGTGATATTTTGTTTATTGAGCGCAATTTGGATTTTTTGAAAGACGGCGGCAGGATGGCAATTGTGTTGCCGCAGGGTCGTTTTAATAATTCGTCTGATAAATATATTCGGGATTTAATCGCGGAACGTTGCCGTATTTTGTCAGTGGTCGGTTTGCATGGGAATACTTTTAAACCGCATACGGGGACTAAAACCAGTGTGTTATTGGTGCAAAAATGGGATGTTGATTTGTGTCCTAAAGTCGATGATTATCCGATTTTTTTTGCGACGATGCAGAAGTCGGGTAAAGATAATTCGGGTGATAAAATTGAATTGAAGAATGCGGATGGTAGTTTTCAGCGGGATACACACGGGCATCGAATTATTGAGCATGATTTATTTAATCATGAGGGGTTAACCGAGGATGGGATTGCGGAGGCGTTTGTTGAGTTTGCGAAGAAGGAGGGCTTGAGTTTTGTCCCAAAGTCACAAGACCTGATAGGATTTAAAAAACTGTCAGGTCTGAATGCCGCACCGTTTGATGAAGGGAAATATCGGGGATTGTTGGAGCGGTTGGAAATTTCGGAGGTTTTGTTTGCTTTATGTGCTTTGGGCAATAGATTTGATTCAGAATATTTCAAAAAAGAATATCTTTTACATGAAGCTGAAATTTTTAAATTTAATCACTTAAAAATTGGAGAAATAGCAAAAGTAACTGATGGAGAGCATGGTTCGGTAGAGTTTCAAAATGATGGTATAAAATACTTAACTGCTGAAAATGTAAAAAAAGGTTATGTTGATATATCGAAGATTAGATATGTAAATGAAGAAGTAAACAAAAAAAATGCGAGAGCTTCTGTAAATCCCAAAGATATTTTGATTTCTATAAAAGGAACTTTAGGAGAAGTTGCAATGGCTGAAAGTTGGTTACTTCCTGCAAATATGAATCGAGATGTCGCTATTTTAAAATTAAAAACAAACTCTAAAATAACTGCTGAATTTACAACCCTGTTTCTTATGGGATTATATGGGAGCTTTCAATCAGAACGTTGTGGTTCTGGTGGTGTTCAACAAATGATAACACTTGGAAGATTAAGAGACTTTTTTATTCCTATTTTAAGTAATAATTTTCAAACAGATATATCAAATTTATATCATAATTTTCTAAAAAATAGAGCGTTATCAAAATACACTTACACCGAAGCCGAAAACCTCCTACTTGAAGAACTGGGTTTAAAAGACTGGCAACCAAGCGAGCAAAATACCACGATAAAAACCTTGAGCGAATCGTTTGGCACATCAGGGCGATTAGATGCGGAATATTACCAGCCGAAATATGATGAAATTGAAGCTAAAATAAAAAGCTACACTCCTATTATTTTCATGCACTCACAAGAGAACGAAAATTACTCGCTTGTTTATGAACATTTCAATCAAAATACAAAACTAATTAATAAAGAGAGAGAAAACTATAACTATATTGAAATAGGTGATGTCAATGTAAGTAATGGCTCTTTTGTATTTAACAAAGTTAATACCGAAGAATTACCTGCTAACGGAAAAATAAAATTAAAAAAAGGCAATCTTTTAATTTCAAAAGTTCGTCCTTATCGTGGTGCAATCGCAATTATTGATAAAGATATTCCTGATTTAGTCGGAAGCGGTGCATTTACTGTTTTATCAGAAAAAACGACTTATAAAAAAGAAGTCTTACAAGTTTTATTAAGGATTTCTATCTACAAAGAATTGATGATGAAATATAACGTTGGTTCTTCTTATCCCATCATTAAAGATGGAGATATTTTAAATTTACCTATTCCTAATTTCAGCGAACAAACCCAACAAACCATCGCTGCCAAAATCCAGCAATCGTTCCAACTCAAAAAACAATCTGCAAAGCTATTACAAACTGCTAAACGCGCGGTAGAAATCGCCATTGAAACAGATGAACAAACTGCAATAGATTATATTAACTTGCAAATAAAAGAAAACAATGGAGTTCACTAATCAATTCAAATCTTTGGCAGCAGTTTTTACGCACTATCAAATTTATTGATTCTTAATTTAATAAATAGGATTGACAAACAATACTTAATACGATTATAGTTTTTATTCCGCTACCTCATTGTAGTGGTCAGGGTTGAAAGCCTGAAAAATCAACGGTGCAAGCGCATCTTAATGCGTTTTTTACGTCTATTGTTTATGGTGGGTGTAATCGTGGTGCATTATGCACGCTATCCCGTTGAGATGGTCTTTCAACTTGATTACATCTGCCACTCATGTTTGAAAGCGTGTCTGGTGGAATTATTAAATTTCAACTGGAAATAAATCATTTCAGATTATTCTATCCGTCAAGACTCACAAAATAGTTATTGCCTAAATGACTTTCATAAAGCCGCTGGGAACGAAAATAAACATCGCCCTAGTATTTGGCTTAAAAATAAACAAGCTATTGAATTGATTAATGAAATTGAAAAAGCAGGAATTTCTGCTATTCAATCAAAACAACAACTTGGAACATTTGTGGTTAAACCATTAGTTTATGCTTATGCTATGTGGATTAGTCCAATATTTCATTTACATGTTATTGAAGCTTACGATTCCCTTGTCACCAATCAAACTTTTGATTTTTTAAACCCCATAACTGAACCACTGACTATTAGTGATTTTGAATGGCGACTTCAAGCAGTTACAAAAGCATTAAATAATTTGAAAAATTCTGAGGTTATTGTGAGATTGTCAGGAGCA
>DAOUSN010000024.1 GCA_030627205.1 Methylococcaceae bacterium | reverse complement strand
GGTACATAAATCTAGAAAACTCCCTGCTTGCGCGCGTATTTTGCGATATTCAGGCAAATAACGCCCTGCTTGACGCATCATCCATACAGGTGTTCTATCTACAGGTTGCTTTAATAAGGTTTTAAGAAAAATATCATTTTTTAAGGCTGTCATGCTTTGAAAGGTAATTGTAAGGATAATAAAAAATAATGATTAAAAATTAGTTATGTGTCTATTTATTGTTAGTAACTCAATCATTACCGTGATTTTTTAATTTCTGTTTGAATTGCATTAAATCGTTTAGGCCATGCTTGTTTAAATTCTCTGGGCAATATCTTGACTGATTTATAAGCGGCAGATTTAGTTGTAAAAGACCCATAAAATAAAATATAAAGTCGTTTATTTTTTCGCCTAACTTGAACATATTTCAGTTTAGCCTGTAATTTTGGATATTTTTTCAGTATCCTCAATAACGCATTTTTTTTCGATGTTAGCAACAATTGTAACGTGTATCTTTTAGCAGCTTGTTGTAATACCCATTGACTATTATCAACAAATCTTTGTGGTTGTTTTATTTTAATCGCAGTTTTTTTATGATTATTTAAACTCTTAGCAATTATTGGTAACAACACCTTATTTGAAACAACCTTTTTTTTCTTTACTTTCTCTACTATCGTTTCATTGTTAATTTCAAAAGTTTGTTTTAATTCATTTTCTTTTGAATTAATCTCAAGCTTTATCTGAGGAATACCCATAAAAAATGATTTATAGAACTTGTTTTGCTCTAAAATAGGTATGTAAAAATAAACCAATGTTAATATAGCAGTCATGCAACCAACGAATATTAGTCTTTGTTTCCATCTAAACCAACTATTTGTTTGTTTTTGTAATTCATGAATAATTTTTCCAGGTATTCCATTGGTTCGCTGATAAAGCGTATTCTGTAATTTATCATTAACATCCTCTTCTGCAACAATAGCGTTAGGCAAAGTAGACAACATTTTTAAAAACAAACCAATATCATATTTCTCTAATACAGGAATTTCTAGAAAATAACATTTATCAATGGCTATATCAGTTTTATTTTTTAAACTTAATTCCTGTTTAGTTAATGCAAAAATAATTTTAATGGCTGGGTACTTTAAGGAATAATTAATTAATTTATCAATAAATCCACTTGGCAATCTTCCTGCATTGTCTAATATTAAAACGATCTTTTGCTGGTGTTCTTCGTAAAAAACCAACATATCCTCTAAAGTTTCACTACTTAATGTTGATCTTTGTGCTTTAATTGCTAAACCAAGTTTCCTTTTTATATCACCAAAACTTAACGGTTCAGTTCCCTGAAAAAAACATATAGCCCATAAATGATTTTTACTCAGTGTTAGAGCTTTAAGTAACGTTGTTTTACCAATGCCTTCTGCTCCACAAACAATCAACGGTTCTCGCTGATTTGAAATCAGCTTGACTAATAAATCAAGTTTTTTAACTCGCTCCGAACCAATTAAGTTATATGTATCATCCAAGGGTTGTTTTTCAACACCCATTAGCTATCGTCCCTGATAATCGTTAAGAGTTTGCTCCAAGATAGACATTTCAACACTTATTGGTAACATTGCTTTACCTATTTTTTCCAAAACAATTAATCGAATAATACCTTCTATATTTTTTTTATCAACCAACATTAACTCAATATAACGATTTACGGTTAAATTTTTAGGTGAAAGAACTGGTAAATTGACACGTTTAAAAATAGCTATAATTCGTGCAACATCCGCATCATTTAAATATCCCAATCGTCGTGACAAATCAGCCGCTAAACACGTTCCAATCGCAACCGCTTCACCATGTAAATATTTTCCATAACCAACACCAGTTTCAATTGCATGACCAAAGGTATGTCCTAAATTTAATATAGCTCGAATACCTGATTCATGTTCATCTTCGGCAACCACTGCGGCTTTATTAAGGCAAGAACGCTCAATTGCAAAAGCCAAAGATTGCTCATCTTTTTGCACTAATAATTCAATATTGACCTCTAACCATTCAAAAAACTCATAATCTCTAATTAATCCATATTTGATGATTTCTGCTATTCCAGCGGCCAACTGCCTATCATCAAGGGTCTTCAATACACTTATATCAGCAATAACCGCTTGCGGCTGATAAAATGCCCCGATCATATTTTTTCCTAATATATGATTAACGCCAGTTTTTCCTCCCACCGATGAATCAACTTGTGCCAGTAATGTCGTTGGAACTTGAATAAAATTGATTCCTCGCTGATAACAAGCAGCCGCAAACCCTCCCATATCACCGATTACACCACCACCTAAAGCGATAAGTGTCGCATTACGATTGAATTTAGCAGTTAATAAATGCGTAAATATATTTTCTACATAAGCTAAAGTTTTATACTGTTCGCCATCAGGTAAAATAATACTTTCAAGCTGATAAGTTGACAAGTTTTCTAAAAATGACTGTAAATACAACGGCGCAATGGTCGTATTCGTAACTACTAGTACTTGTTTAGATTTAATATGTTGGGTTAATAAATTTACTTGTGTTAGTAACTGCGTCCCTATATAAATAGGATAACTTCGCCCCCCTAAATCTACTGTTAACTGTTTCATATTATTGATCATTCGCCTGCTCATAAGCCTTCAGGATTGATTTTACCACCACTTTACTCTGTACAACCCCTGAATCTATTTCAAAATCTGCACAATTAAGATAAAATGATTCGCGTTGTTTAAATAACCGTTCAACTTGTTCTCTAGGGTCATCAGTCTGCAATAAGGGTCTTTTTTTATCTCTACGGGTTCGGTGTAAAATATTATCAACCGAGCATTGTAAATAAACCACAAAACCATTTTCCACTAACAATTTTCTATTTGGTTCTCGTAAAATTGCCCCACCGCCTGTTGCCAAAACAATTCCATCTATTGCTGTTAAACGCTCCAGCATGGATTGTTCACGATTTCTAAAACCCTTTTCACCTTCATATTCAAAAATAGTTGGAATATCAACCCCAGTATTTTCTTCAATCGCTTTATCACTATCATAAAAAGGAACTTGTAAAGCTGCTGCTAATTGTCGACCAATGGTGGTTTTCCCCGCGCCCATTAGACCAATTAGATAAATATTTTCTGTTTGTTTCATAAATAACGGGAAATAATATTAAAAAAGGGGCATTATGCCCCCTTTTTACTGATAGTTGAAGTAGGATTAGTTTAATGTTAAAGAATTTTTCACAATTTTAGGGGTAACAAAAATTAATAATTCTTTTTTTGATTCAGAATCTTTAGTATTTCTAAATAGAATTCCAATGATAGGTAGGTCGCCAAAAAAAGGAACTTTAGTCACTGTCTTTCCTGTATTCATCGCATAAATTCCTCCTAAAACTACCGTTTCGCCATCATTAACCTGTACTGTTGTAATCACTTCTTCTTTATCGATTCCACCTGCGTTATTAGCGGAATCATTTTTTATCCCTAATTCCATAATAACACTGCCATTAGGGGTGATTTGAGGGGTTACTTTTAATTCTAAAACCGCATCAATTAATTCAGTTTCTGTTCCTTCCGAACCTACTGAAGTAAACGGTATTTGTACTCCCTGTCGAATAATTGCTTCAACTCTATCAGAAGTTAATACACGAGGATTAGAAATCAACTCTCCTCTGTTTTCACCCTCTAAAGCCGATATTTCTAAATTTAAGACATAATCAGCTGCTCTTGCCAAGGTCATCCCTAATGCCGCAGGTGGAAATCCAGAAGCTAGAGTATTTCCAGCAGATGCTAAATCAACTAAATAATTACTAGTATTAGTATCATTTACCGTTGGAACAACAACTCCACCTCCTGTTCTCGCGCCTGAAATACCTCGGGTTACTAAACCACCTACAGTTGGTGCAGGCCCAACTGCAAATCCCGTGTTTGAACCTACAGATGCCGCTTTTGCTACTCCAAAGCGCATCCCAATATCTCTAGCAAAATTTTTATCAGCATTAACAATCCGTGCTTCAATCATCACCTGCCTAACAGGAATATCTAATTCTTTAATTAACGCGCGAATCGCCTCCATTTTTTTTGCCGTATCTTTAATAATGAGAACATTGGTTCTTATATCAACATTAGCAACCCCTCGTTTTGAAAGTAAACGCCCTCTAGCTGTGATTTTATCAGTAGCAACATCTTCGCCACCCAATAACATCACCCGAATATCCTCTGCTTTAGCATAATTTATTTGCATATATTCTGTACGCAAAGGCTCTAATTGCTCAACAACTTTTTTAGATGCTAGCTCTTCTTCCTCAAGCTTAATAATTTGTGCTGTAGGCGCAACTAAAATAACATTACCTGATTCTCGCTTGGCCAAACCACTTGCTTTTAAAATTAAATCTAATGCCTGATCCCAAGGCACATCATTTAAACGTAAAGTAACATTACCCGATACCGCATCAGATGCAATAATATTAAACTCAGAAACATCAGCTAAAATCTGCAAAACATCACGTACATCAATCGCTTGGAAATTTAATGATAACTTCGATCCTGAATAAAGAAACTTTTCTTTTTGTGCAATTTTTTTCTCAGCTTTAGTCATCGGTCTGAAATCAACCGTTAACATTCCTTTTTCTTGGAAAGAAGAATACTCGTAATCCCCATTAGTAGGGGTAATGGTTATAATTGTATTAACCCCTTTATTTACTGCTTCAATTTTTTGTATTGGGGTTGCAAAATCTGAGACATCAAATCGTTTTCTAAGTGGTGTAGGTAATTGTGTATTGAGAAATTTTAAAACAATCTTATTACCTATTTCTTTGGTATCAACAATGGTATTTGGATTAGCAAGCTCAACTAATAATAAGCCTTCGCCACCTGCCCCTCGTTTAAAATCTATATCTTTAATACGTTGCTGAGGAAATAACCGAGAAACTACCGAATTCCTTTTATTTTCATCTTTATCGTTCTTTTTAACAACATCATTATCATTAGAAGAGAAGGGCGTATTCATTGAGGGGCGTGGAGTTTTTACGGCTAACTTCGTTTCATTTAAGATAATTAAAACTTTGTTACCAACAACTTTGACTTCATATGGAACAGATTCAACCAAATTAATAATAACCCTGGTTCGCCCTGCCGCCTCAATCACATACACATCACTAACAGCACCTGTATTAATTGGGAAATTCTTTTTCTTTAAAGAACTTTTAACACCTGTAAAATCTAATGCAATTCTAGCGGGTTTATCGGTATGAAATACTTTAGGTTTAATAGGAGAAGCCGTCATTTCTAATTGAACTTGAATTTTATCACCTGCTAGTGCAGAAAAATCAAGTTTAGTAATCGTAATATCATCCGCCCACACGGAGTTCATAGAAAAAAAAGCCAAGAATAAACTCGTTATTATAAAAGCTGCCAAACGAGCTATCCAAATTTTTAATAATTGTGTTTTTTGCATAATATTCATCGTTTAACCTTAAAACTTACTTTTTTTATACATCTATATCCATCTTTATATATCCATCTTTAAAGGCAATAGCGTTTCTTTTTTAACCCATGTTTTTAATTCAGCATCCTCTTCTAAAATTTCTTCTAATTTAATCCCATCTTCAGAAATTCCAATGATTTTACCGTGATTTTTTCCTATATAATTACCTACTGTAACCTTTTGTATTCCTTCATCAGATCGAATTAATGCCCATAACTTACCTTGTCTAACCGTACCTACCATTTCTAAAGAACCCAAAGGGAAACTTTCCAAATCTTCTTTTATACGGGTAAAATCAGGCTTAACGCCATTATTAACGGTGCTAATTAAATCACTCTCATCCACTTCTTCTTCTATTTTTTCAGGTATTACAAATGGGTCACGAGAGCCATCCAATTCAAAGTAAAAAAAGTCACCATCATTAATTCCTTCCAACGGCTCTATTTTTTCACCAGGTATTTCTCTAACCTCTTGAATAAAGTTTTCCAAGTCGGCAAAATCATTATCAGTACACGCCGATAACATTAACCAAGCACAGAGACAATTTAATTTAATAATTCCTGTCATGGATAAATATCTAGGTTTCATTTTCTTATTTCCCTTCTATTCTTAGCCACCCTTCTCACCTTCTTTATTTAAATCACCGTCGATATCATCCTCTTTTGGGGATTCAGTATAGGTTTTTACAATCGCTTTCATTTCCAAGCGGTGATCATTATCTTCTAACTTTTTCTTAGGACTCGTAATAACAACATCATGTACCGTTACAATTCTATCCAAGGTTGACAAGCTACTCACAAACAATCCTAATTCTTCATATTTACCTAGCACCTCTATTTTATTAGGCAATTCAGAATAAAACTCTTTAGAAACTGGATCTTCAGTTTCAAAAAGTCTCATTTCCAAGCCACTTTCTTGTGCTTTTTTAGAAATTTTTCTCAATAACTCAGCAACTTCAGCTTCACTAGGCATTTGTTTAACCATTTCATCTAACAACTCCTCAATTTGCTTAAATTGCTCTTTATAAGCTGACAAATTAACTGCCTGCTTCTGTTTTTCCTCAAACTCATCTTTAAGGGTTTGTTCTTTTTTTTCTAATGTATCCAGTTCACTAAGTTGATTTAGAGTAAATTGATAAACCCCACCACCTGTCACTAGAGAACAAATAAGTAAGATAATAACGACCTTAACCTCTAACGGCCAAGAACCAGCTGCATTATAATCCCAATTAACTTCAGATAGATTCATTATTTAGCCTCCAAGTCTTCCAAGTCTTCTTCTGCCTTTTTTTTATCTTTTGCTCTAATTTGTTTTGCAAAAATAATAAATTGACTGTCTTTTTCTTTTTCAGAGCGTTTACGTCCATCTATCTTTTTAAGCCCACTTCCATCTAAATTTAGCCATTCAGAATCGACAATAGCATCCATTAATGCTGATATTTCTGAATTAGCTGTTGAATTACCTTTAAATGTTAATTTATCACCTAACTGAATAAATTCTGTTAAATAAATACCTTCTGGAGTTATCTTTTTTAATTCATCAAAAACATGAACAATTTCAGTACGGCTTGCTTGTAAACCTTCAATACTCTCAATTTTAGTTCTTAAACGCTCTTTCTTAGCTTGGATTTTCTTAATCTCTTCAATTTTTTTATCAACTTCAGCAATTTTTTCTTCTAAAAATGCATTGCGTTTCCCTTGATAGCTTTTTTTCCCTTCTATATATTGATAAACACCACCAAATACAAGACAGGTTACCAATACCGAAAGAACCAAGGCATTTACAAAAAATTTTTGTTGCTTCTCTCGTAATTCTTCACGCCAAGGTAGTAAATTAATTTTAGACATTAATCAAAGCTCCTTAACGCCAGTCCACTAGCAATCATCATCGCAGGCGCATCATTACTTAGACTTTGAGGTTTGACTCGACTAGATAAAGCCATATTAATAAAAGGATTAGCAATATAAGACTCAACACCAATCGTATCTTTTATTAGTTTTTCAAGACCTGAAATAGAAGCACATCCACCAGCAAGAATAATACTATCAATCTCTTTGTTTGCACTGGACGAGGCGAAAAACTGCAATGATCTGGAAATTTGTTGCACCATCGCTTGCTTAAAAGGCTCGAGAACATCGGTAATATAATTATCAGGCAACCCTCCCTGACGTTTAGCAAGACCAGCTTCTTCATAAGAAAGACCGTATCGGCGTTGAATTTCTTCGGTGAGTTGTTTGCCACCAAAACTCTGCTCACGCGAATAAATAGTTCGACATTCAGACAAAACATTTAAGGTCGTCATTGTTGCGCCTATATCAGCAATCGCCACCGTTTGAGTTTCAATTGCTTTAGGTAATTGTTCTGCTAATAATAAAAATGCATTTTCCATAGAAAATGCTTCAATATCTACAATTTTAGCTTTTAAACCTGCTTGAGCGAGTACTTCAACTCTATCATCAACATTTTCTCGCCGTGAAGCTGCTAATAAAACATTGACCATACTAGAGTTATCTGCATTTTCACCTTGAACCTCAAAGTCCAAATTAACTTCATCTAAGGCATAAGGAATATATTGATCAGCCTCTATAAAAACTTGCTCTTCCATTTCATCGCTTTTTAAATCAGCTGACATTTGAATAACCTTACTCATCACCGACGAACCTGCTACAGCAACACACGCATTTTTTGCTTTTGTTCTTGATTGTTTAACTGCTAACTTAATGGTATCAGCAACAACCTCAATATTAGCAATATTTTTATCAACCACAGCATCTTGTGGTAGCGCAACTACAGCATAACTTTCAACCCGATAACGAGAACCTGTTTTACTTAATTCCAATAATTTAACCGCCGCAGTACTAATATCTATTCCCAGAATAGCTGTCTCTTTACTCTTGAACAAACTCATAACCCAAACCCTATTTGTACTACTTAATTATTGCTTAATTGAATCATCAAATGAACTCTATCTTATTTTGAAGTATAGTAGTCTTTTTCATTTTAATAAAAAAAAACCACTTTATTTTGTTATTGCTATTGTTCTTAAGTAAAAAAACGTTATTTTTTACCTAACTATTTTTAGACAAACATCATTAACTCAATATAGAATAAACCGATAAATCTTAACTAAATTATAACTATTTGAGTTAAGCTAAAGTTTAATCATAACTCTATCTTGAAAATGTTTCCAAACCTTACCCAGGCTAATTAAGAATGACTTTACTTAAATTAATTTTAAAATGGTTCGCTATTTTTAGTCTCATTACATTCATTACAATAACGACAGGGGCTTATATTTTTTATCAAAAATTGCTCAATGACCTACCGGATGTTGCCGAATTACAGAATATTTCTTATCAAACACCGTTTAGAGTTTATAGCAAAGATAATAAACTGATTGCCCAATTTGGTGAAAAAAGACGCAAACCTATTGCCATTAATAAAATTCCCACGCAATTAATTCAAGCCTTTTTAGCCGCAGAAGATGATCGCTATTATGACCACCCAGGTGTTGATTATAAAAGCTTAATGAGAGCTTCCTTTCAATTATTATTAACAGGAAAAAAGAAGCAAGGTGGAAGCACAATCACTATGCAGGTTATCCGTAATTTTTTATTAACTCCTGAGAAAACATATACTCGAAAAATTAAAGAAATCATTTTGTCATTACAGATAGAAAAAACCTATAGTAAAGATGAAATATTAGAATTTTATTTGAATAAAATCTATTTGGGACATCGTTCTTACGGTATTGTAGCCGCAGCAGAAACCTATTATGGAAAAAGCTTGGAGCAATTAACTTTAGCAGAACAAGCAATGATCGCAGGATTACCCAAAGCACCTTCTACTTTCAATCCTATTTCCAACCCCGAACGTTCTAAAATACGTAGAGATTATATTTTAAGAAGAATGCAATTATTAGCTTATTCTCCCGAAGAAAAAGTTACTAACGCTCTAAAACAACCAATAACTGCTAAACGACATCATCCTATTATTGAATTATCTGCGCCTTATGTCGCAGAAATGGTACGTCAAGAAATGGTAAAACGTTATAATAATCCTTATGTGAATGGTATGAAGGTTTACACAACCTTAGGTTCAGAGTTACAAACAACTGCAATCAAGGCTCTTAGATATGCTCTACATAAATATGATAAACGTCATGGGTACCGAGCTCTTCCTCATGAAACCTTTACCACAGAAGAACAATTTAAAAACGTAAAGGTTATTGGTGATACTTATCCAGCTCAAATACTGAGCATTGAAAATAAAATTGTCAGTGTTCGTATGCAAAATGATATAACTATTGAAATCCCATGGAAAAAATTTCTTTGGGCGAGATATTTTAAAACTAATAATTATCCCAAAGGTGTAAAGCGACCTAGATCGTTGAAGGCGGCTATTAAAGTTAATGACATTATTCGGATTAGAAAATTAGCAACAGAGGGGTGGGAGCTGACTCAAGTTCCTAAGGTACAAGGCGGTTTTGCCTCTTTAAATCCGATGAATGGAGCTATTCAAGCTATAGTTGGTGGTTTTGATTTTTATCAAAGTGAATATAACCGCGCAACCCAAGCAAAACGTCAACCAGGTTCTGGTTTTAAACCCGTTATTTATGCAACTGCTTTAAAAGAAGGGTTTACGCTTGCTAGTGTTATTAATGATTCTCCTATTATTATCACTAAAGGGACAAGAAAAGATCGTGCATGGAGGCCTCAAAATTATAGCCATCGCTATTATGGACCTACCCGTATTCGAGCAGCACTTTATAAATCACGTAATATTATTTCTATTCGGTTAACACAAATGATGGGAGTAGATAAAGTTATAGAAACCGCTAAAGATTTTGGGTTTACAGACGAACAATTACCACATGGGCTTTCTTTGGCCTTAGGTAGCGGTTCAGCATCTCCTTTAAGAATGGCTAATTTTTATGCTATTTTTGCTAATGGAGGTTTTTTAGTAAAGCCTCATTTTATTGAACGAATTGAAGACTATAATGGGAAAATAATTTTTCAAGCAAAACCTAAAACCGCCTGTCCTTTGTGTAATCAAATTACTAATAATGAAGTTTTAAGTTCAACACAAATATTAAGTACCCGCGCTCCTCGTGTGCTAAGTCCAGAAATAACATTTTTAATAAGCTCGGTTTTACGTGATGTTGTTATCCGAGGAACAGCGACCCGCGCAAAAGCTTTAGGCCGTCATGACCTTGCCGGTAAAACAGGTACAACGAATGGGCAAAGAGATGCTTGGTTTAATGGTTTTCATCCTAGTATTGTTGCTAGTGCATGGGTTGGACTTGATTCTTATAAAACATTAGGTTATAAAGAGACTGGCGGAAAAACTGCCTTACCTATGTGGATGGAATTTATGAAAACAGCCCTAAAAGATGTTCCTGAAGCCCCCTTAATACCTCCAGTAGGCATTGTCACTAAAAATATTAGTAACCTAAATGATGTCATCAATATTAAAGGACGTCCTGGGGGAGCATGGGAATATTTTCAGGAAGGTGTCTACCCCAAAAGAAGCACATCTATTGCTAAACCATCAACCAATAAATCATCAACCTATAAACCATCAACCAATACTAGACTCATTAGAAAAACTATTGAGAATTTATTTTAATCATTTAGTATCAAATATAAATATGACTACAACAGCATGGGATAAAGAAGAGTTTGAAAATCAACTGCGGGGTATGGAAAAATATTACCATATTCATCATCCGTATCATACGCTTATGAATGAGGGTAAACTCACCAAAAAACAATTACAAGGTTGGGTGGCAAATCGGTTTTATTATCAGATAATGATTCCAATTAAAGATGCAAATATCCTTGCTAATTGTCCTGATTCTAAAACCCGATCAATTTGGGTGCAGCGTATTTTAGATCATGATGGTCATCCTGATAATGAAGGCGGAATTGAGGCGTGGATCCAATTAGGTATTGCTGTTGGTCTAACTCGTGAAGAAATAGTTTCATTGGAACATGTTTTACCAGCCGTAAAATTTGCTGTTGATGGCTATGTAAATTTTGCCAGACGTGCTGAATGGCATGATGCGGCAAGCTCTTCATTAACTGAATTATTTGCCCCTAAAATCCATCAACAGCGTTTGGATAATTGGCCTGAAATTTATCCTTGGATAGAAAAAGAAGGTTATATTTATTTTCGTAAACGTCTATCCGAAGCACGCCGTGATGTTGAGTATGGATTAAAAATTACCCTAGATTGGTATAAATCCTATGAACAACAACAGCGGATGATTGAAATTTTACAATTTAAACTTAATGTTTTGTGGACAATGGCGGATGCAATGTACTTAGCTTATATCTATAACATGCCTCCGTATTTTAATATTGAAAAATAAATCTATCTGAAATTATAACAATTTAATTCCATGTAAATGCCTCTTTATTTTCTAGTCCAGAATAATATTTTAGCTGTAGACCTTTTAAGAAATTTCGTAAAATTTGGTCTTTACATTCACGATAATTCTTATGGGTTTTCTTCCGAAAAAAAGCACTTAGCTCAGATTTACTCAGTTCAAAGCTCGCTAAACTCATAATATTTATGACCTCATCTGCCTGTAAGTTAAGGGCAATTTTTAATTTAATAAAAATAATATTATTGGTTAACTTACTTTCTGGAGGAACTTGCTTTCCTTCTTTTTTACCACGATTATTATTAATTAAACCGTTTAAAAAGGTAGCTAATTGAAGATCTTGACAACTTTTATAATCAGGATCATCATCTTTTTTTAACCAATTACTCACTTGAGAGCGTGTTACCTTATAATCAGCTAATGCAAATAAGGCAATCATTTTGGTATCATCAAAATCAAAGGTGTAACGAAGGCGGCGTAGAATATCATTATTAGTCATAAAAGCATCTTAAAGGTTTTGAGTTTTATCTTAACTGTAAAAATAAGAAAGGGGGAATATTACAAATAATACTCCCCCCTCTTATTCACTCTAAATTCTGATTCAAATCAGAATAAAATTATTTCCTAACTTTTAATTGTACACGACGATTTTGTGCGCGACCATTAGCAGTTTCATTAGTAGCAACAGGTCTGGATTCGCCATAACCATGAGATGTTAATGATGCTCTACCATTTGCCTTATTACTCAAATAAGTTTTAACTGAGTTTGCACGACGATCAGATAATCCTAAGTTATATTTATCCGACCCTACGTTATCAGTATGACCTTGTACTTCAATAGTCAAACCAGGGTTTCTTTTTAAGACTGTTGCTGCATTATCCAACAAGTGATAATACTGTGATTTGATATTATGTTTTGCCGTATCAAAATTAATCCCTTTAATTATCCAACAACCTTGGACATCAACTGTTGCCCCTAATGGTGTTGTCGGACATTTATCTTTACTATCAAAGACACCATCTAAATCAGCATCACCTTCAGCCATAGGAAAAAGTTTTTTAAAGAAAACCTTCTCAACGAATTTAGCCATACCAGTTGGTGAGCTAATACTTGCCGCATCAGTACTAAAACCACACGCGCCTAAATTAGATAAATTAAGGAGTGTAGTACGACCTTCTGCATCACTAGGATTACCAACCCAAATAGTATAGATACAAACATTATCACCATAACGAGCTTTTAATGCTTGTGCAGAAGGAGCTGGTGATCTGTCTAATTCAAAACCATCACTTAATATGATTAATGCAGTTGTTCCTGTGTTCGCTGCTAAATCATTTTGAGTATGGTCAATAGTTTTATCCATTGGTGAACCACCGCTACCACATGCTAATGATTCAATCGCGGCATTAAAAGCCGATTTTGAATAAGATTCAGTGGCTTGATTAAGTTTCGTGCCTTTGATACTAGTACATTTACCAAAACCAAAACTACGTAATCCTGAGTTTAAGGTTATATTAGGAATCGTTTTGTTCATACGACTTAACAATTCTTTTTCAATTTCTAATTTAATCGCCGCAGGATCTGCTGCTAGTCCACCATTCATGTAAGTTTCAGTCATCGAACCTGAAGAATCATTAATGATAAAAAAGTTGTTAGTTTTTTGTTGATATTCTTTCGATCTAGTCAACGCACTTAAATCTTTTGCCTGAAATGATTGAAAACCTGCTGGGGGGTGAGTTGCACACCCTGAAAGAATGGCAGTGGCAATAGATGCCGTGAGTAATAATAATTTTTTCATTAAATTTTCCTTATTAAAAAAACAAGCGATAAAATATCTTGTAAAGAATCATAATAATTTAAGGCTTTATGCCTTTTTTTATTAATGATTTAGAAATACAATCCTAAGAGTCCTTAATTATATAGTGTTGTTTAAGGAACTTATAGGGTAAATTCTACTTTTATGTGTCTTAGAGATAATATTGTATCTTTTTAACGACATTAGGTTTCACAACTTAACAATAACCTGAGTTCGAGATAAGCAAGCTTTACTTTCGAGCTGATTTTTCTGCCACGCAGGAATAAGCCACTGACAAAAGTCATCAACATCGGAGAATAATTGTGTTAAACTTATTTTAGGCAACCTTTAGGTAAAATATTAAGAGCTGATAATCTTTATATTTTTGCATTTTAAAAAAAGGTTGCCTACTTTTCTTATCCAGAATTCAGGTTATAAAAGGCTAGTTAGCTTTAATTAAACAAGTTTACACAGTTTACTATGAAACAATTATAAGTACCCTTTCTCAACCTGTTGGCTATATTATTCATATTGGTGCAGGTCAATGTCATGAATTAGCAAGTTATCAACAACTCAAACCTCAAAAGATTATTTTATTTGAAGCAGATAAACAACAAGCGATTATTTTAAAAAAAACGACTCAACTAGATAAAGAAGTTGAGGTTTTAGCGATTGCTATTGCCGATAAAAAATCAACACAAAAATTAACTGTTTTAAGTCATCAAAAAAATAGTAGTTTATTAACCCCAGAAAAATTATACCGCTATTATCCGAGCTTAACGGTTATTTCTGAGCAGGTAGTTGAAACTGAATTATTAGATGCTATTATCATCGAGATTGAATTGGATGCTCAATATCATCATTTATTGGTTTTAGAGTTACAAGGATTAGAAAATGTCGTTATAAAATCAACTAATAGTAATAAATTACAGCAATTTAGTGAGATAATTATTCGTTGTGCAGAGAAAGATTTATACCAACAGCGTTCAGACGAAAGTGTGATTAACTTATTGCAATCTCAATTACAACAAGCTAATCAAGATAAAGAGCAGCAAGCTAAACTGGATGCTGAAGTTCAAAAGCAAATAGAAAAATTAACTAAAGAACTAAACGAAGCTAAACAAACAGTCTCATTAAGCGTTAAATTACAAATGTTAAAAGAAGGGGATTTAAAAGATTTACAAGAACGTTACCAAGTTGTGTTATTAACACAAAAAAAGCAATATGAATTATTAACTAAATTAAGTCAGCGTTTGAACGTTGCCGCTAAATATTTTAATCCAATTGCTTTGGAAAAAAACATTAAAATAATAGATAAACCAAAAAAAGAAAAAAAGAAAAAAAGAACAGGATAAATACAGAAAATATGGAAGCAGTTTAAAAAGAAGATTGGTTTTGAATTATTTGAAGTTATTAATCCATTGTCTCCAAATGATATAAATTTTGAGTTAATTGAAAAATATGATGATTCTGGAATCGTTTAAATCTGGGTTCAGATCGTAGGGTGTATGACCATTTTCTTATGTACCCATAATATTCTAGTAGCATAAATAAAAGCTAGTTATTATGAGTATTACACATAAACAGCCATTTTTAAACCAATAAAACACTTATAACATTATGAGCAATATTAATTTAGGCAATCCTGTCGATAATTTTTCAGCTACTGCCACTGGCGATAAAATGATTTCTCTTTCAGATTATCTACATAAAAATTTAATCATCTACTTTTATCCAAGAGATAATACCCCTGGATGCACACAGGAAGGTAAAGATTTTAGAGACTATATTGAAGAATTTAATGCCTTAAACACAGTTATTTTAGGGGTTTCCCGTGATAGCGTGCGTGTACATGAAGGTTTTAAATCTAAACAAGAATTTCCATTTGATTTGTTATCAGATAAAGATGAAGCTTTATGTAACTTATTTGATGTTATTAAAATGAAAAATATGTATGGGAAACAAGTTCGTGGCATTGAACGTAGTACCTTTTTAATTGATGCTAACGGAATTTTGCAATACGAATGGCGAAAAGTCAAAGTTAAAACACATATAAAAGACGTATTAGAAAAATTAAAATCGTTAAATAAATAAATAGGCAACCAATAGATAACGTATTGCTTTACCTAATAAAATTATTAAAGTTGAAATAATTAATGGCATTTTTAACCAGCCACCTGCAAAACAAAATATAGGTAGCCAAGAAAATAATAAGGCTAAATAGCCCCATTTTTTTACAATATTAACCGCTATTTGTTTTTTTTCTGATAATACTGCTTCTAAGGGATATTTTTTTGCAGTGAATATCCCAAGCCACCAAGTTGTTAATGCCCCCAAAGTATTACCTATTGTTGCTATTAATACTAGTTTATCTGTTTGAAAATTATTTTCAGAAACCATATACGCCAAAATAGCTTCTGAACCACCTGGAGCTAATGTTGACGAAATGAAAGCACTGCTAAAAAGTCCCCAAAGTGATAGAGAGTCCATAAAAAATCCTTGCCTATAAAAAAACCCCTGAAACTCTAGGTTTCAAGGGCTTTTTATTAAATCTAAAATTATATTATTTGTCAGGTAACACTTTAGTTTTTGACAAAAATAACCCGATTAACCTTTTAATCATTTTAGCTATTAAGACGATAAAATCACCTAATATTTCAAAGATATAAGTAATAACCTCTGGAAATGTTTTACCTTTAAATTTTTTGATTAATAACGGGGTTAATAACAATCCAATGACCAAACCAATAATCATTACCCCAGAAATTACCGCGTTATTTGGTTGAATTTCTACATTAGCTAGAGCCGCTTTCTTTTTATCAGCTAAAGCTTTCTCTGCTGCTGAAGGTAAAATAGGAATACTTTCACTGTAATCATCTTGGATTACATAAGCACTTACACCAGGTATACTAGGTAAATCTCCGCTTCCCTTCCCTACTTTTAATTGTGCCTTCATGCCCTTTTCCATGTGCTGGGCTATGTCACAATGAACTAAGTAAGTTTTGTCAGCAGAGGGTAAAATCAATGTTCCTGAAATTGATCCAGGTCCTGTAACTTCCAAATGAAACATACCTTTAGGATAAAGATATTTAGGTAATCCATGCATCATCAATTGATGACGAACTTCATCATCATTAATAAAATTAATGGTTAATTTAGTACAAGGTTCAAATTGAAATTCTTGCTGGTCAAAAGCAAACATTCTACCTGGAAATTTTTCAGCATATTTATGCCCTGCATGAACAGTAATTTCTTTAGTAGCAGCAATTTTATCGCAACCACCAGGTAAAGTTTCGGTATTATTACCCATAACCATACCGCCATCCATATCCATCATGTGACCATCGCCATGATTCATCAGTGAATTATGTTCTTGAAATTCTTTTGCTGATAATACCGATGTAGAAGCAATAAGAGTCAATACTAGTATTGATAATAACTTAGCCATAATTATTTCTCCTTTTTATTTGATGAAACCATACGCAATATTTTTGCACGATTAATAATCAATAAATAAGCGAAAATACCCCCTACTAAACCCAGTAAGAATTTTCCAAAAACATTAGTAAATGATCCCGTTATATCGGTAAGTTCCGAAAAAGCTTTAGGGCCTGTCTCAATAATAACTTGACTAGCTGGTGGCGCTTTATAATCTGTTGCATCAACTTCCCCCAAACTATTCCAATTGTCTGTATTCTGCCAAACAGGAACTTTATGTTGATAATATGCTTTGGTAAACATATCTCCAACCCCTTCACCTACGGTCTTAGGTAAGCCCATTTCATTTAGATATTTTTTGTATACAATCGCACTAATATCACCACCAGGGTTCATTCCCTCAGTGGCAATGCCTTTTTCTCGATGATCATGAAAAATCCAAATTCCCTCCCCATAACTATGAAGACCGTCATCGACCGTACTGATTTTTAAATCATTACGTTGTGCAGGAGCAATATTATAAACATCCCGCATAATTTGCGCAGCAGGGTTATGTTCTACTCCATCATAATGAGTAATGGTTGCCTTATGCCCATGTGTATGCAAAGCTAATTGCTCACCACTACTATTAAAAACTCTCAATTTAATGTTTTTATCAGGCTCAGTTACAATTAACGACTCACGCAGTGTATAAGGAAAAGAGCGACCATTTAAGGTGAAATAATCTTCTGTAGCATCACCATTTCTATATTCACGATTCATTTTTTTAGCAATAAGTCGTGGATCATTATAATCTTGAATAACACTATGCAGCTCTTTATCCATCGCATGATAATGTAAGTCATATTCACTATCATACTCTTCTAAAATCGCTTTAGACGGATGTCTAACTTGTCCTGCCCCGACATTAAATGTTTGCACCCAGTTATTAGGGCGATTTTCCTCGACAATAAACATACCAACTAAACCCATCGCTAAATGTACGTGGGTTTGTACATGACAGTGATAAACAAAAGTTCCAGCTACTCGTGGGCGAATTTCATAGGTTTTACTTTGCCCAGGCATGACAAATTTATCACTCGTAACAGGAACACCATCATTACCCTCACCAGCATTATCAACAAAAGGATGATCAACACCGTGCAAGTGAATAGTATGAGGAAAATAATGGGTATTTTCCAATTGTATCCACACCACATCCCCTTGTTCAACACGAATGACAGGGGAAGGCGCTCTTAACAAAGGATTAGCATCAACTCCTACAAAACTACTAGTGGACATGCCTCGCGTTTTTGGCGCGAAAACCCACATTCCAGGTTGAATCCCTGGTGCAATATCAAAAGTTGGAACCAGACCCGCAAAATCAGGTGAGTGACCATTTAATTCAATTACTTCTAATTTAATAATAATCAGGTCTGGATCTCCATCCCCATCCATATCATTCTTTTTGATAATTCCATCTACCGCAAATCCTGACCTCATCAATGTTTCCATTGAAATATTATTCGTCCCTTTTACTTGAGCTGCAATATCAAAAGGATTATCAGGGTTACAGCGTAGTGATTCTTGCATAGCAACGCCTTCAATTTCTTGAGACTTTCGCCATTCTGGGTTTTTGTTATCACAAACCGTTTCAACTTTACCTACATCAACTACTACTGATTTAGGCAAAACACCAGTCGCCGCCATTGTCAATATGGGGACGGCAATCATTGCGACTCCAAAAATAATTATTAAGGGATGTTTCCGCATTTTTTTACCTTATTTTTTTAGTTTTTAGGTTGCTAATTAAATCATTAAGCATCTTTAACTTTTCCTAAGATTTCATCCACTTTATTTTTAAATCCATTATGAGATAAATACAAGACATAAAGACCTGCAAAGAAAAACAGTGCATATAATAACAAATCAGTCATACTTGTAGATTGACCAGCACCTGCTCTAAAAGCCATGTGGGCATCAAGTCTTTCCATCCCTTTTTGATTTTCATTTGGCTCTAAAGTAATATGAATCAAATAGTTACCTGGCTCTGGAACACCTTCTGGTAAAGACAATACAACCGTTCCTGTTTTATGTTTTTTGGGTTCTTGTTTAAAAATAGTTATTCCTTCTGGTTCTTTAGTCACCTCAAATGAAACGTTCATATCACGATAACGAATATCCTGATAATCAAAAACCAATTGAATCAAAGTATCTGCTTTAGGGATATTTCCGCAAAACTCTTCTGCAGGATAGGCTTTAGGCTGATAAGCGGTGTAATGAATCCAATGATTGGGTTCTAGTTCAAACTTACATTGATCTGTATCAGTACCTGCCGCACCACCATGAGCCCATAATGCAGAAGAAAAAAACAAACCTAGTAAAACTAGAAAAATGTTTTTTATTGTTGTTATTTTATTCATAAATACCTTCCAAAAATTTTATTATCATTATATTATTATTTCTTCATCACTTGTTATATCTAGCGATATAGCCTTTAAGCAACTATAAAATAACTTTTGACTGTAGCATATTAGCCTCTAAAAATAAAGGTAAGCCTGTAAAAGTTAAGCTAAATTTTAAAAGATCGAAGCCTTACTATATTAGAACATAATAATACAGTTATTGCTATCCTTGCTACCTTTTCGTAGACTGCTTATTATTTTGTAATTTCTGGAGGAAAAATGTCAATGCTATCAAAATCTATCGAATGGAAAGCGATTCAAAACCATCACAAAAAAATACATCCATTACCATTACGGGAGCTTTTTTTATCAGATCCTAACCGTTTTGATAAATTTTCTTTATCCTTTAACGATATTTTATTCGATTATTCAAAAAATTTAATCACTGATGAGACTCTTCCTTTACTATTTAATTTAGTTAAAGTTGCTAATTTGGATGCTAAACGCAAGGCTATGTTTTCAGGTGAAATAATTAACGCTACTGAGCATAGAGCGGTTTTACATACGGCATTACGCAATCGCGGCAATAACGCAGTTTTTTTTAACCAAAAAAATGTTATGCCTCAAATTAAAACCGCTCTGGAAAAAATGCGAATTTTTTGTCAAGAAGTTCACTCAGGTAATTGGAAGGGTTATAGTGGTAAAAGAATCACTGATATTATTAATATTGGTATCGGCGGTTCTGATTTAGGACCGAAAATGGTTACAATGGGATTAGCCGCTTATGCTCTTCCTAATTTAAAGGTACATTTTATTTCTAATGTTGATCAAAGTCATTTAGTTGAAACACTCAAACCATTAGATCCTGAGACGACTCTATTTATTATTGCCTCTAAAGGGTTTAAAACCCAAGAAACAATGATAAATGCCCATTCAGCAAAAAACTGGTTGTTACAACATGCACCAGATAAATCTGCTGTGACTAAGCATTTTATTGCCATTTCCACAAATACTGAAGGTGTCATCGCATTTGGTATTAATAAAACCAATATGTTTGAATTTTGGGACTGGGTGGGAGGGCGTTATTCTTTATGGTCATCTGTTGGCTTATCAATCGCCCTTTACATAGGAATGGATAACTTTGAAGCATTATTAAGCGGTGCTTTTGAAGCTGACCAACATTTTTTGAGCGCACCTTTAGAAAAAAATATTCCTGTAATTATGGCATTACTAGGGGTTTGGTATAATAATTTCTTAGGCGCGCAATCCCATGTTATTTTACCTTATGCGCAATCACTTACTTTTTTTGCAGAGTATTTTCAACAAGGCGATATGGAAAGTAATGGTAAAAATACCGATATAGACGGCAATCTTGTTGATTACAGTACAGGGCCAATTATATGGGGACAGTCAGGAACTAATGGTCAACATGCGTTTTATCAGTTAATACACCAAGGGACTAAATTAATTCCCTGTGATTTTTTAGCTCCTGCACAAAGTCATTATAACTTGCCTGACCACCATGATATTCTAATTTCTAATTTTCTCTCTCAACCTGAAGCATTAATGCATGGTAAAAATGCCAGAGAAGTTAAGCGAGATCTTGTTGGAGCAGATAAGTTAGATAAAAAACTAATTGCCTCAAAAGTATTTCTAGGTAATAAACCCTCAACAAGTTTTTTATTTAAAAAATTAACCCCCAAAACTTTAGGAACATTAATTGCTTTTTACGAGCATAAAGTTTTTACTCAGGGGGTTATCTGGAATATTAATTCTTTCGACCAAATGGGAGTAGAACTAGGAAAAGTCTTAGCAAAGATTATTTTATCTGAATTAAAAACTGATAAAGTAATTAAAAGCCACGATAGTTCAACTAATGGGTTAATTAATGTTTACAAAAATCTTCGTTAATTTTTTATCAAAAAAAACAGTATTATTGTTTAGCTTTTTTTCATTGTTATTATTAATATCTTGGGATGATGTCAGTATCATACCAAGTAAAAATAAACTATCTAAATTAGAACAAATAAAAAAAGCTGGTATTTTACATGTTGCAACTCGAATTGATCCTACCACCTATTATCCGCTTCCTAATGGCGGTTTTAGTGGTTTAGAATATGATTTAATTATATTATTTGCCAAACATCTAGGTGTTAAAGTTGATTTTAATATTCCTAAGCATTTTGAAACTATTCTTAACAAAGTCATAGCAGGTGATGTTGATATAGCAGCGGCAGGCTTAACTATTACTCAGGAACGTAAAAAGAAATTACGTTTTGCTCCCTTTTATCATAAAATTATTGAGCAAATTATTTATAGCTCAAAGAGCTATAGACCGAAAACGATTGTAGATTTATCCAAGGGTATTTTAGAGGTTACTCAAGGAACAAGTCACGCTGAAAGTTTAAAATACTTAAAACAAAATTCAAATCCTAATCTAACATGGATTACTAATAAAAAATTAGATAGCCATCAATTACTTAATTTAGTTAATGACGGATTAATTGATTACACCGTAGCTGATTCTAATCAAGTTATACTTATGCGTCGGTTTTATCCAAGATTAAATATTGCCTTTGATATTACTAAACCTAGAGAGTTAGCATGGGCGCTACCAATTTCTAATGATGATAGCTTATATATAGAAGTGGTTGATTTTTTTAATCGAATTAAAAAAGATAAAACCTTAGCACAGTTATTGGAACGCCATTATGGACATGCAGAAAAATTAACTACATTTGATAAATTAAAATTTTACCATCGCCAAAAAAGTAGATTGCCAGAATACAAGCCTTACTTTATTGAAACAGGTGAAAAATATAACCTAGATTGGCGTTTATTAGCTGCAATAGGTTATCAAGAATCTCATTGGGAAGAATCGGCTGTTTCTCCGACAGGAGTTAGAGGGATCATGATGTTAACTAATGATACTGCAAAACTATTAGGCATTAAAGATAGAACTGATCCAAAACAAAGTATTTATGGTGGAGCGTTGTACTTTCATCAACGCTTAAAAGTAATTCCTCAACGAGTACAAGAACCTGACCGCACTTGGTTTGCATTAGCTTCTTATAATATTGGCTTTGGTCATTTAGAAGATGCTCGAATTCTAACGGAACGAAATGGTGGTAATCCTGATAAATGGATTGATGTTAAAAAATTCTTACCAAAGTTATCGCAATCATCATGGCACAAGCAAACTAAACATGGTTATGCCAGGGGTTATGAACCTGTTATTTATGTAGAAAATATTCGTAATTATTATGATTTATTAATTTGGCAAAATTATCAGAAACAACAAGAGCAATCACAACTAAAAGATGAGAAAAAACTAAGCTTTATGGATAAAATTTTAAAAACTTATTTTATGTTTGAAGTTCGTGAACGGTTAATGCAAAATAATAATATATAGTTCCTTTAATTAACGAGTTAACGATGAAAATTCTTATTTTTGAATATATTTGCGGCGGCGGTTTTTGTACTGAAAACTTACCTAATTCGTTAGCTAAAGAAGGTTTGCTCATGCTGAAAGCCCTCGTTAATGATTTAATGGTCATAAATAAACACTCGCTTTCTATTTTACTTGATTGGCGATTTATTAATCACTTTGATAGTCCCCTTAAAATAATTCCCGTTCAAAAAGAAGCGGATATTGTAAAATTATTTGAACAAACGTTAATAACCGTTGATGCAGTTTGGTTAATTGCGCCTGAAACGGAAAATATTTTATTTAACTTTACCCAATTAGTTGAATTATCTAATAAAATATTATTGTCATCCCCTAGTCCTATTATTGCTCAAACAACAGATAAATGGCAAAGTTATCAACAGTTATTTTTTTACACTATTCCCACCGTAACAACCCGTATTTTAAGTCAAAATAACAGCATTTTTTCTGAAAAATCAGTCATAAAAATACGTGATGGAGTGGGCTGTGAAAATAACTTTATCGTCAATTCTCAAGAAGAACTCACTTTATTATTAACAAAAATTGATTATTTAGATAATTATATTATTCAACCCTTTATTGAGGGTGAAAATTTAAGTATTTCAGCCCTTTTTAAACAGGGAAAAGCAGAATTAATTTGTGTTAATCACCAAACAATTCAAATAATAAATCAACAATTTAAATTACTTAGCTGTGAAGTGAACTATCAATCTGATTACCTTAGCTTTCAGTTATTAATTAATCAAATTGCGATTGCTTTTCCTGATTTATGGGGCTATATCGGGATTGATTTAATTCAACACTCTCAACACTCTCAGCAATTACTGGTTTTAGAAATTAACCCTCGTTTAACCAGCTCTTATGTAGGAATAAGTGCTGCCTTAAAAATTAATGTTGCTGAAGCCGTTTTAAAATTACTAACCACAGAACTACAAAAATTTCCTTCCTCTAACGCTTCAGTTATTGTTGATTTAGGGTAAACTATGACTTGTTATGGCGATTTTAAAATCGTCTTTAAAATTTAACCTAAATTTAATTATGAAAAATGCTAACCCTCAAGCGATCTATTTAAAAGATTATCGTGTTCCTGATTATTTAATTCACCACGTTCAATTAACCTTTACCCTTGACGAGCAGGAAACAGGCGTTGTCTCAGAATTAACCCTACAACGTAATCCTGCTAGTCAATCAAAATTAATCTCATTAACACTAATGGGCGAACAACTTGAGTTAATCAGTATTACTTTAGACGGACAGCTTTTAAACAGCAGCGATTATGAACTGACCGATGAGATATTACTCATTAAACAAGTCCCTGCAGTCGAAAAATTTAGCTTAATTATTGAAAATAACCTTAATCCTAAAATCAATACTGCACTTGAAGGCTTATATGTCTCTAATGAGATGTTATGCACTCAATGCGAGGCGGAAGGGTTTAGAAAAATCACCTATTATTTAGATCGTCCCGATGTGATGGCTAAATTTACCACCATTTTAATAGCTGATAAAATGCGCTATCCTGTTTTACTATCCAATGGTAATAAAATTGATTCTGGAGAATTAGATAACCATCGTCATTGGGTTAAATGGGAAGACCCGTTTGCAAAACCTTGTTATTTATTTGCGCTAGTTGCAGGTCAGCTGGACGTTGTTGAAGACCATTTTACCACGATGACAGGGCGTGAAATTGCCTTAGAAATTTTTGTAGAAGCGGATGATAAAGCTAAATGCGCTCATGCTATGCAGTCTTTAAAAGAGGCCATGGCGTGGGATGAAAAGAATTATGGGCGTGAATATGATTTAGACCTTTATATGATTGTTGCCGTAGGACATTTTAATATGGGCGCAATGGAAAATAAGGGCTTGAATATTTTTAATACTAAATTTGTCTTAGCCAGTCCTGATACCGCAACGGATAGTGATTATGAACATATCGCGGCAGTGATTGCACATGAATATTTTCATAATTGGTCGGGAAATCGTGTGACCTGTCGTGATTGGTTTCAATTAAGTTTAAAAGAAGGGTTTACCGTTTTTAGAGACCAATCATTTACCGCAGACCAGACTTCGCAGGGGGTTAAACGTATTGAAGATGTTAATTTATTAAGAATGCGGCAATTTGTAGAAGATGCAGGGCCTCTAGCCCATCCTATTCGCCCAGAAGCTTATATTGAAATTAATAATTTTTACACCTTAACTGTTTATGAAAAAGGCGCGGAAGTCGTTAGAATGCTGCAAACCTTAGTGGGTCAACAAGGGTTTCGAGCGGGGAGTGATTTATATTTCAAACGGCATGATGGGCAAGCTGTGACCTGTGATGATTTTGTTCAGGCGATGGAAGCCGCCAATCAAATGGATTTGAGCCAATTTAAACGTTGGTACTCGCAAGTAGGCACGCCTGTGATTCAGGTGGCTCAACATTATGATGAAATAGCGCAAACCTTAACGTTAACACTCACTCAGAAAAGTCAATCAACGGCAGCCCTACAAATACCGATTAAAGTAGGCTTATTAAATAGTGAGGGAAGCCCTGCAAAAATTAAGCTTGAAAACAATCATCAAGGGAATAATGAAGTTATTTTAGAATTGACTAAAAATAAACAATCCTTTGTTTTTAAAGAGTTAGCTCATAAACCTATCTTATCTTTGCTTCGAGGTTTTTCCGCGCCTGTTAAATTAGAACACTCACAATCTCTCGAAGAACTCGCTTTTTTATTAAGCTACGATAGTGATCCGTTTAATCGTTGGGAAGCGGGACAGAAATTAGCGTCAACCCTTATTTTTTCGCTGATAGAAGCTATTCAACAAGACAAAAAGTTAAGCTTAAATCCCATTTTAATTGACGCCTTTAAACATTTATTGACGCAATCATGGGATGATTTATCTTATCTTTCACTATTATTGACCTTACCTACTGAAATTTATCTTAGCGAACAAATGAAAGTTATTGATGTTGATGCGATTCATCAAGCGCGCGAATTTGTTCAAGTACAATTAGCAACGTATCTACAGGCACAATTTTTATCCCTTTATCAACTTCATCATGATGAAAAAGCAGATCTAAATCCCGTAGCGATTGGAAAGCGACGAATTAAAAATAGTTGTTTAAGTTATCTTGCCAACATTGAAACTGCAATTTATCATGAATTAGTGACTACACAGTTTGAAAATGCGACTAATATGACTGACCAAATTACTGCTTTAGGCTTAATAGTTAATAGTCAACATCCTGATAAAACAGCAAGCCTTCATGCTTTTTATGACCAATGGCAACATGAAAAATTGGTTATTGATAAATGGTTTACATTACAAGCAAGTACCTGTTTAAAGGATACGTTTACAAAGGTTCAAGCTTTAATGAAACACCCCGCTTTTAATTTAAACAATCCTAATCGAATGCGTTCATTAATTGGTGCGTTTTCTCAAGCTAACCCTGTTTGTTATCATGCTAAAAATGGAGAAGGTTATCAATTTTTAGCCGATAATGTTATTGCCTTAAACACTATTAACCCGCAGGTTGCCTCGCGAATGGTAACGGCATTAACACAATGGAAACGGTTTGATAAATCACGTCAACAATTAATGAGAATACAATTAGAACGGATTGTTAAAACAGCGGGTATTTCTAAAGATGTTTATGAGTTAGTGAATAAAAGTTTGTAAGGCGACTAAAAGACCGCATTTATATCATTACTAAATTACAGTATAATAGTGCGGCTACATAGATTTTTTCATATTACACTCATAACCATAGCAAACTAACCTGTGTCCATAACTTTAAATGAAATTTTAGCTGATGCTTTAACTGAGCTTGCGGCGACAACCGACTTAAATCAACTTGACCAAGTACGTGTTAATTATCTGGGAAAAAAAGGGGCGTTTACCCTACAGATGAAGCAACTTGGACAACTTGAACCCGATCAACGCCGCTGTGTTGGGCAAGCGATTAATACTGCCAAAGCTGAATTTCAACAGCAATTAGAACAGCGTAAAAACGCCATGCAGCAAGCGGTTTTAAACGCGCGTTTAGCCAGTGAATCGGTTGATGTTACTTTATCTGGTCGCGGGCAATCCACGGGGGGATTACATCCTGTGACCTTAACGTTACGACGGATTAATAAAATCTTTGCCAGCGTGGGTTTTAAGGTGGTTGAAGGCCCTGAAATTGAAGATGATTATCACAATTTTGAAGCTTTAAATATTCCTGCTCACCATCCTGCAAGGGCGATGCACGATACTTTTTATTTTGATGCCCACACGGTATTAAGAACCCATACTTCACCTGTGCAAATTCGTGCAATGGAAGCGGAAAAGCCGCCATTGAAAGTGATTGCACCGGGTCGGGTTTATCGTTGTGATTCGGATATTACCCATACGCCGATGTTTCATCAAGTTGAAGGTTTTTTAGTTGATACCGATGTCAGTTTTGCAGATTTAAAAGGGGTGGTTTATGAATTTTTACGTGCCTTTTTTGAAAAAGATATTGGCGTTCGTTTTCGTCCTTCGTATTTTCCTTTTACCGAACCTTCTGCTGAAGTCGATATTGAATGTGTGATGTGTGAGGGTAAAGGCTGTCGTGTTTGTGGTCAAACAGGTTGGTTAGAAGTCATGGGCTGTGGGATGATTCATCCTGAAGTATTTAAATCGGTTGATATTGATGGCGATCAATTTACAGGCTTTGCTTTTGGCATGGGCGTTGAACGATTAGCGATGTTACGCTATGGAATTAATGATTTACGCTTGTTTTTTGAAAATGATTTGAAATTTTTGCAGCAGTTTAATTAAAAAAATTATAGTTACGTTTAATATTTTAGGTGCAAAATTCAGATAGCTTATAGAGATTTTACTCTCAAAACAGTTTTACAAACCTTTGATTTAAAGCATATTGAACAACAAAATTTGTTTGTTTCAGAATCACCTGTTGAAGCAAGTATTTTTTTAAAAGAAGCTTTGGCAGAAAATGTACCATTAGCCTTGGCAATTGGCACTAAAAAAGCCCGTTCAGAATTAATTATTGTTAATGTATTAATTGAAATTCGTAAAAAATTAAAGCATCAAATCAGTTTATTTTCTGGGGTTAAGTTTGATGTGGATGCGGAACGAAATTTAACAGGATTTTGTGACTTTATGATTACGGCATCACCTGAACAGTTATTTATTGATGCACCTGTTATTGCGTTAGTTGAAGCTAAAAATGAAAATATCATGGCTGGCTTAGGTCAATGTATTGCTGAAATGGTGGCAGCACAGCAATTTAATTTACAAGAAAGTAATGTTACCCCTGTTATTTATGGCATTGTAACTTCGGGAACGGTTTGGAAATTTCTTAAGCTAGAACAAAGCCAAGTATTTATTGATATTGAAGAGTATTATATTAAAGATATTAATATTATTTTGGCGATTATTTTATCTATGCTTAAATAAAATGGAGTGAAATTATGCAAGTTACATTAAATACACATTATGAAGTGGTGCTTAAAAATAAGCTTGCGAGTGGGCTTTATGAAACGGCTAATGACATTATTCAAGAAGCGTTATCTTTATTAGAAGAACGTGACCTGCTTTACGAATTACAGCTTAAAAAACTCAGAGAAGAAATTCAGCAAGGTATAGATAGTGGTGAGGCAACGCCCTTGGATATTGAGGCGATAAAAGCACGCGGGCGTAGTCGATTAGCTAAACAAGCGGTTAGTTAATGTCATCATTGTTAAAACATCCTCAAGCTGAGATAGATTTAGAGGATATTTGGTGGTATATCGCACAAAATAACCCTAAAAATGCAGATACGTTTTTGGATTTTATTTTAGAAAAATGTCTTGTCCTGGCTGAGTCACCTTATTTGGGTAAAAAACGCGATGAGTTGTTGGAAAATTTACGCAGTTTTCCTATACGCAATTATGTGATTTTTTATTTTCCGTTAGAGAATGGTGTAGAGCTTGTGCGAGTGATGCACGGTTCGCGTGATATTGGTAAAGTTCTTTTTAAGTGATTTTTTTTGCAATATATAAACATAATTAATTTTGACTTTATTCCAAATTAAATTCATCAGGAGTACAAATGAATTCAGAATATGATTTAACAAATGAAGAAGGGTTAAATTTTGCAATAGGAGGAACTTTGAAAGGTGATGGTTGGGTATCATCTCAACCGAACTCTTTAATAGGAAATTCAGTTGCCTTTTCAATTGGAAAAGGTATGGCAAAATTAATATACAAGGGAATAGATTTATTTGATTCAAAAACGTTATGTGAAATTCAGGCAAAAACAGCTTCTGATTTAATTAAAGAAGGAAAGAAGAATGGTGTAAAAAAGATGAAAAATAACTATAGAGTAAGAAGCAGGGCTACATTTTGAAGCACCAATAAAAGAAGGCATTAATATTCGGACTATGGCTGGAAATAAAGGAAAAATGACAATTGAAGTTGAATATTCTTAATATTAAAAAATTAGTTGAGAAATATAATGAATTGGGTTAATGGTTAATATAGTTCCCATACAGAGCGTGGAAACTATTAATTGTGAGAGTAATATATGGACTAAGATACAGCTAAGAGTATTTTAGATAACCTTTCTGATAATGCAACATTGAATGATATTATTGATAAGCTTCAAGAGAAAAGGCAGTTTAATCGTCAATCGGAGGTGCAAGAGGATTACGAAGATCTTTATAGTAATTTTAAGTGTTGCTTATTAACGCATAAGCCGAATGAAACAAAATTAATTACACGAACAATTAAGCGTTTTTTTAATTGCTACTTTTTTAAGTGTCACATTCCTAATGGAGAAGTGTTGTCATCAGAAACTTCTGGTGAATATCTTCTTGACATTATGGTTACTAATTATCGCCCTTTAGAATTTATTAATGAAGAAACAATGGAGCGTGAAAAGGTAGATTATGAGCCATTATTAGCGGTTGAATCTGAACTTGGAGGAAAGAGTGCAAATTCTTCGGTTAGTGTAATGAGAAATGCTGTTGAAGATTTTGTTAAATTATTACTAGTTGCTAGCGAATATAAAGTTCTGATTTTTACATCTCTTCCGTCAGATAAAGAAAGTAAAGAAGACAATGAGGACTATATATGTAAAAGAGTTGAGTTATTACATGAAATTCATCAAAAGAGTTCTGCAAAATATATAGATATTTTATTAATTCATATAAAAGGTGAAAAGAGAAATGGTAAAACCCAAGTTCAAGTATCAATTTCAGATGATTCTATAAGTGGCTATGTTATTGGAAAGAGCTGCTCAAAAATTTAAATCTTTCTTGTTGTTATTTGGAGATAAAAACAATGTTAGAAGTAACCTTAACAGAACAATATCAACTTGATATACCTAAAGAAATTTGTGATAGCTTACATTTCAAAACAGGGCAAAAATTTAGGATTGAACTTATAGATGATTTAATTACATTTGTACCTCAACCCTCTATAAATTCATTTCATGGTGTTTTGAAAGGCGCGAACGTTAATAATATTCGTGATAATAGCGAAAGAATATGAAAGTTGTTGTAGATACTTGTGGCTGGATAGAATGGCTGACCGATGGAAAATTAGCCAGATGTACGGTATTTTTCTAAAAAATAATACGTTATATTTTAAACAAACGTTTCAAATAAAACTCCCCAAAATATCTTTTAAAAGTTAAATTATGCAAATAAGTGAAGCATGGCTAAGAGAGTGGGTTGATCCTCCTATCTCTACCGAAGAATTAGTTGAACAATTAACAATGGCAGGGTTGGAAGTTGACTCTGTAACCCCAGCGGCGGCTGAATTTTCTAAAATCGTGGTCGGTGAAATTTTAACCATTGAAAAACACCCTAATGCGGATAAATTAAATATCTGTATGATGAACGTTGGCGATGATGATCCCTTACAAATTGTTTGTGGGGCAAATAATGTTCGTGTGGGTTTAAAAATTCCTACAGCCTTAATCGGTGCGGTATTACCTGAAAATTTTAAGATTAAAAAATCTAAATTACGAGGAGTATTATCCTTTGGAATGTTATGTTCTGACAAAGAATTAGGTTTAGCTGATAGTGCTGAGGGTTTAATGGAATTAGCGGATGATGCACCTATCGGTATGAATGTTCGAGATTATTTATCATTAGATGATAATATTATTGAATTAGACTTGACCCCAAATAGAGCCGATTGTTTAAGTATTGAAGGCGTTGCACGTGAAATAGCAGTATTAAATAAAATGGATTTTCAGCCTATTGACTTTGAAATAACAGCCGTTGAACATCAAGAAACCTTAGATATTAAAGTAGACGTTAAAGCTGAAGAGGCTTGTCCACGGTATTTAGGGCGTTTAATTAAGGGTGTAAATCCTAAAGCCAAAACACCCTTATGGATGCAGGAGCGTTTACGTCGTTCAGGTTTACGCAGTTTAAGTGTATTGGTGGATGTCACTAATTATGTATTATTAGAATTAGGTCAACCGTTGCATGTGTTTGATGCCACTAAATTAACGGGTGAAATTACCGTTCGTTATGCGGATGAAAAAGAAACGTTAGCTTTATTAAACGATCAAACTATTAATTTAGAAATAGATTCATTAGTGATCGCTGATGAAAAACAAGCGGTTGCCTTAGCTGGAATTATGGGAGGGCGTGACACTGCTGTTGATGATAAAACTGAAAATGTTTTTTTAGAATGTGCGTTTTTTACCCCAATAGCTATTGCAGGGAAAGCACGGAAATTTGGCTTACATACCGATTCATCGCATCGTTTTGAACGCGGCGTTGATCCTTTTTTACAACGACGAGCGATTGAACGGGCGACTGAATTAATTGTTGCTATTGCAGGCGGTCGCGTCGGCATTATCAATGAAGTCGTTAGTCTTAAAAATTTACCTACACGTCCTGCGGTCATCTTAAGAAAGCAACGGATTAAAAAAATTCTCGGCATTGAAATGGCTGATAATGAAGTGGTCAATTTATTTGAACGATTAGGAATGCGAGTTGAGGAGCAAGCGGATAATTGGGACGTTACGCCCACAGGCGCGCGGTTTGATATTGCCATTGAGGCGGATTTAATTGAAGAAATTGCTCGAATTTACGGTTATAATAATTTACCCCAAAGTAGCTTATTAATGCGCTCTGAATTAGGAAAAGCTCCTGAAGCATTATTACCTTTAGATCAGATTCAAGATTTATTAGTGGCAAAAGGCTATCAAGAAGCGATTACCTATAGCTTTGTGGATGAAGAGATTCAGCAACTCATTGCCCCTAATGATAAAATAATTAAACTTAAAAATCCGATTTCATCTGAATTATCGGTGATGAGGAGTACTTTATGGGGCGGATTATTACGGGCGGCATTGTATAATACCCATCGTCAACAAAATCGAGTCCGTTTATTTGAAACAGGTCTATCCTTTGTTGAAATAGAAGGTAAAACCAACCAAACTAAACGGTTATCTGGTTTAGACTTAGGGTCGGTACAAGCCGAGCAATGGGGTGAAAAAGTCCGTAAAGTGGATTTTTTTGATGTTAAAGCCGATTTAGAAGCCTTGTTTTCATTATCAAACGTAGGCATTGAATTTGCTTCTGAACAGCATAGCGCCTTACATCCGGGACAAAGTGCCAAGCTTAATAATGAACAGGGTGAATTTATCGGCTGGATGGGGATGTTGCATCCTACCTTAGAAAAAAAATTAGGCTTTGAAACCCAAGTATTTTTATTTGAACTTGAGCTTGAAAAAATACTCCATAAAACGATTCCAAGCTTTACGTCGTTATCAAAATTTCCTTCTGTGCGTCGTGATATGGCGATATTAGTTGAGGAAAAAATAACGGCGAAGCAAATTACGCAGTGTATTGAGCAATGTCAACAAACAGCGATAAAGGAAATTCATTTATTTGATATTTATCGTGGACAAGGGGTAGAAACAGGCTATAAAAGTGTGGCTTTAAGCTTGCAATTACAGGATTATGCACAAACTCTAGCAGAGTTTGAAATAGATGCTATATTTAGCACTGTATTAACGACATTAACCGAGAAAATCGGTGCAAAACTGAGAGATTAATTAAAATGGCATTAACAAAAGCTGACTTTTCTGAAAAATTATTTGATGAATTAGGGTTAAATAAACGTGAAGCAAAAGAAATGGTCGAATTATTTTTTGAAGAAATTAAAAGTTCTCTTGACAGTGGTAATGAAGTAAAGTTATCGGGTTTTGGTAAATTTGAACTGCGTGATAAAAGTGCGCGTCCAGGTCGAAATCCTAAAACAGGGGAGGAAGTATCCATTACTGCAAGACGGGTAGTGACTTTTCGCTCAGGTCAAAAATTAAGAGCAAGAGTAGAAGCCTATGCTGGAACCCAGTAATAACAACGAATTACCTGCGCTCCCTGCAAAAAAATATTTTACTATTGGTGAGGTCAGTGATTTATGTGGGGTAAAACCCCATGTACTTCGTTATTGGGAGCAAGAGTTTAATCAGATAGATCCCGTTAAACGGCGAGGTAATCGCCGTTCTTATCAACGAGGAGATATTTTGATTATTCGTCAAATTCGGGCATTATTATATGAAAAAGGTTTCACCATTGGTGGCGCAAGAGCACATCTAGAGAGTGATGATAACAAAGATGACTCAAATCAGAGTCATCAACTTATCCATCAGATGATTATTGAGCTTGAAGACGTATTACATCTCTTAAAATAACTATAAATTAAAGCGCGAATCACGTATAATTTGCCACTCCTTTCTTAAAGCTAAAATTTAGCTTATCTGAGTTATTCAATTGTCGGGGCGTAGCGCAGCTTGGTAGCGCACTACAATGGGGTTGTAGGGGTCGGAGGTTCAAATCCTCTCGCCCCGACCAGTTGAATTCATTATAATACAATACATTTTCTTTTATTATTAAATAATAGCCGTTACCTTGGATATTTTTAGAATAATTAATATAAAATATAGTAATCAACAACCAAACTGTTCTTTAAATTAAGGGTAAATTTAAAAAATCAGCTTATCTTTATCATCAGGAATTAGTTATGAAACCGATTAATAGCTTGTTTTTATTAATGATATTCTTTTCACAACTAGCTCAAGCTACCTTGCTAACTGTTGATAAAGTACCAGACCCACTAAAACCTTGGATAGAATGGGTTCTTTTAGATGAAATAGATTATAACTGCCCTTTTTTAAATGAAAGTTATGAAGAAAAACGCTGTGCTTGGCCAACTGAATTAGCGTTAAATTTAAGTTCACAACAGGGTTCATTTTCCAGCCGTTGGCAAGTTTATAAAGAAAGTTGGATAACCTTACCTGGGAATGAAAAACATTGGCCTGTCAATGTTACCGCTAATGATAAAGCCATGTTAGTGATGAAACGTCATGGTAAACCTATTATTAAACTTCCAATAGGAATTTACACCTTAAAAGGTGAGTTATTATGGGATGCCATTCCTGAAAATTTAAGTATTCCTGCTGATAGCGGTTTAATTAGTTTAACGATTAATGGTAAAAATATTGCTTACCCTGCGATTAAACAAAACTCAGTTTGGTTAAAAGAAAGTGACCGGGGAGAGAAAAAACCGAAAAATATTCAAAATAAATTGGATATACAGGTTTTCAGACAAGTTAATGATGATGTCCCGTTACAATTAATTACATATATAGAATTAGAGGTCTCAGGTTTACAGCGAGAAATTAAACTCCCCTATGCGTTATTGAAAGAGTTTATTCCTATTCGTTTACAAAGTCGGCTTCCTGCTAGAATTGAGCCTGATGGTAACTTATCCGTACAAGTTCGACCCGGTCGTTGGCATATTGAATTACAGGCACGTCATCCTAAACCTTTAAATGAATTAGCGTTAGAAATTAAAGATAATAATTGGCCAAGTAGTGAAGTCTGGGTGTTTAATGCTCAACCTTATCAACGTGTTGTGGAGATACAAAATTTATTTCCTGTTGACCCAAGTCAAACAAATCTACCTTCTTCTTGGAAAAAATTACCTGCCTATCAGGTCAATCAAGGTGATGTTATGGGGTTTAAAGTCATTCAACGTGGTGACCCAGAACCTGAACCTAATAAATTACAATTAAGACGTGAGTTGTGGTTAGATTTTGATGGTAAAGGTTATACTATTCAAGACAAAATTAATGGAAAAATGACTAATGGTTGGCGGTTAGATGCATTGGCTGAAACTCAATTAGGACAAGTAAAATTAAATGGTGAGAATCAATTAATCACCCAGTTAAAAGGCTCTAAACAACAAGGTGTTGAAGTTAGAAAGGGGGTTTTAACCTTAAAAGCAGATAGTCGGTTTACAGGTGATATTAATCATATTAGTGCTGTGGGTTGGCAACAAAAATTTTATCATGTGAGCACAGAATTAAATTTACCACCTGGTTGGCGTTTATTTGCCGCATCTGGGGTAGATAATGTACCTGATAGTTGGATTTCACGTTGGACATTATTAGACTTATTTTTAGTGTTAATTGCTTCCCTTGCTATTAGCCGCCTATGGAATTTAAAATGGGGGGCGTTTGCCTTATTCACATTAGTTTTGATTTGGCATGAAACGGATGCACCACAATTTATATGGTTAAATATTATTGCAGCAATTGCATTGATTAAAGTTTTGCCCGCAGGTTTCTTTTTATCATCTATTCGCATGTATCGTAATGCTTGTTGGTTAGCCTTAGTTATTATCACTATTCCTTTTTTAGTAGATCAAATTAGGAAAGGAATTTATCCTCAACTAGAAAAACCGTGGAAACAAATTACTAGAGTCGACAGTAGAAGTATTAGTGATATGTTTGCTATAGAAACAGATCAGGCAACTAAGCGTCAGATGGTACAAACTAGAGGAGTAGACCTTGATAATGAAATAAATGAAATAAATGAAATAAATGAAATAAATGAAATAAATGAAATAAATGAAATAAATGAAATAAATGAAATAAATGAAAATTTAGTTGTACCTGAACTAATAACAGAACAAAAAATATTGACACCTAGGTCTAAAAAAGAAATATCTTTTCAGGATTCAATCAGTCATCAAAATAATTATAGTTATGGAAAGAAATCCGTTAATTATAATCAAATAGACCCTAATGCCATTGTGCAAACAGGTTTAGGTGCGCCACAATGGCAATGGAATAAAATTAAGTTATCTTGGAATGGTTCTGTTGATAGTAAACAACAAATAAATCTTTGGTTATTAACTCCAGCAATGAATTTAGTTTTTAATTTTATTCGTGCATTTATTGTGGTTATTTTAAGTTTATTAATGTTTGGACTGACAAAAAAGTTTAATTTCAAATTTAAGTTAACAACACCATTAATACTCTGTGTAAGTTTATTAACATTTACAGCTTTTCCTGATAACGAGGCGATGGCCAGCGATCAATTTAATTATCCATCACAAACCTTTTTAGATGAACTAAAAGAACGTTTAATGGAGGCGGATGAATGTGTCCCTGATTGCGCTGAAATTGCAACTATGAACCTTGCAATAAACCATGAAAAAATAGTGATTAAATTAGAAGTTCATGCTTCACAAGTAGTTGCTATTCCATTACCTGCTGACTATAAGCAATGGTTTCCTAATCAAGTAAAAGTGAATGGTAAAATAGCTACAGCCATGTTACGTGATAAGAATGGTTCTTTATGGTTGAATCTCACCCAAGGTATACACCAGGTTGAACTTTCAGGTCGTGTTCCTATCCATTCTAAGTTTACCTTACCGTTACCTTTAAAACCTCATTATGTTAGTTTAACCACTGAAGGTTGGAAGATAGAAGGTTTGCATGAACATGGTATTACTGAGAATCAATTACAATTTAATCGAATACAAAATAACGTACCTTTGACAGAAACACAGGCACTTGAGCAAGGGGTATTACCATCTTTTATTCGGATAGAACGAACTTTAGAGCTAGGTCTGGATTGGCGACTAAAAACACGGGTTGTACGGCTTATGAACAGTGATGCTGCCGTTGTTTTAGAGCTACCTCTATTAAAGGGTGAATCGGTAATCACACCTGAAATACGCATTAAAAATAGTAAAGTTCAAGTTAATATGTCAGTTAATATCTCAGAATTTTATTGGGAGTCTGTTTTAGAAAAAAGACCTAAAATTAAATTAAAAGCAGCTAATACTTCGCAATGGACAGAAGTCTGGCAGCTTGATGTTAGTCCTATTTGGCATTTACAAACAGAAGGTATTGCTGTTGTTCATCATCAAGACCAGCAAGGATACTGGTTACCTGAATGGCGTCCTTGGCCAGGTGAAGAAGTCAGTCTGGGTATTATTCGCCCTGAATCTATCCGTGGTAGAACTCTAACTATAGACAAAAGCAAGCTTATTTTAAAACCAGGTCAACGTTCACAGGAGGCAACTTTAGAATTAAGTATACGGAGTTCTAAAGGGACGCAACATACTATTACCTTACCTGAAAAAGCTATATTACAATCAGTATTAATTAATAATAGTAGTCAACCTATTCGTCAAAAAGGGCGAAAATTAACCTTACCGATTAAACCTGGAAAACAAAATTTACAAATTAATTGGCAACAAAATATCGGTTTAAATAATTTTCTTGTTTCTCCTAAAATTAATTTAAATTTAGATAGTGTTAATACTCATATTCAAATTAATTTGGGTTCGGATAGATGGGTGTTATTAACAACAGGGCCTCATTTTGGTCCTGCTATTTTATTTTGGGGGTTTTTATTGGTTATTGTAGTTATTTCTTTTGGTTTGGGAAAAATTCAGTCGACACCATTAAAACATTGGCAATGGTTTTTATTACTTATTGGTCTTAGTCAAATTCCTGTGATCTCAGCTTTAATTATTGTCGCATGGTTAATTATACTAGGAGTAAGAGCTAAAAAGTATGATTTTAAAACACATTATTTTAACGCAATGCAAGTAGGATTGGCATTTTTAACTTTAATTTCGATAATTTTGTTATTTATGGCAGTAAAACATGGTTTATTAGGTTCACCTGATATGCAAATTGCAGGTAATCATTCGAGTACTTATTCGTTAAAATGGTATCAAGACCGAAGTGCAGAAATATTACCAACAGCAACAGTTATTAGTGTACCCCTGATGGTTTATAGAGTTTTAATGCTGATATGGTCATTGTGGTTAGCGGTTTCACTGCTTAATTGGCTAAAATGGGGTTGGGAATGTTTTGCAACTGGAACTTTATGGAAAAAATACACACCTGAGAAAAAAGCGTTATTAGTTAATTCTAAATAGGATAATTTTACGCCCTAACGCTGTGATAAATTTAATACTTTCATTATCATTAATAATGATCCCTTTGTCAGTATTCACTTGGCTAACACTATAACCGCTAAACTAAAAAGGTGTTTATTGATTCACGGGTTGCTGATTAATAAGCTTTAGCTTTAAAATCATTAGGGACATTTAATGAAAAAATATCTTCTTTGATATTTGCGGTGTAGAATCCTAGTGACAAAATCTTTTGTTTTAATTCAAGGCTCATATCAACGGAGGCGAGGATACCATATAATTTTTTATCTTGGTGTTCTGGGAAAAAGTGTCTAAATTTTTTCATCATTTTTTGTAATTGAATAATTCCTTCTTCTCTTAGGTGGCTTTTTACTTCAACGATATAAACTTCATTAACAATGCTATTTGCATAAGCGAGTACATCAATTTCTATTTCTTCGTTTCCTTTTTTAACGCGTACACTTGGGCTGATCACTTCCATTTTAAATTGACCTTGTAATATTTTCTGCATGGAAGGTAATGCTAGTCCTTCGGTAAAACTGCCAAATTTTTGTCCTAACCCACCAATTTGTTTGCCTAATTCTCTAATTTGTCTATCAGTTTTTTGTTGCCTCTTATCACTTAAATCTAGGCTTTCTTTGAGTTGCTTGTCAGTTTCTTTGAGCTGTCTACCAGTTTCTTTTTGGGCAATTGCAATACTTGCAACGAGTTCTTTTAGTTCATTATCAGTCATGGTATTACCTTTATTTTTTGTTTGATGAGTATAGCATTTTACCTTTAATTATTTAAAGGTTAAAATATAGTTAGCTAAGTTCTAACGCTATATGAGATACTTAGGTTTTTATTTTTCAAGTCGTTGGTTATTGTTTCTTTGTTTAACTGTGACTAATATCCTCTTTTTTACTCACTGGGGTTTTACTTATGTCCTCATCACTTTTGTTTATTTATTCACGCATTAAACAGGTATAACAGATGGCAAGAAAACTCATCAGCTTTGATTGGGCAATTAAAAAAATTCTTCGCAGTAAAGCTAATTTTG
>DAOUSN010000040.1 GCA_030627205.1 Methylococcaceae bacterium | reverse complement strand
GTTATTTTAGTCATTATTTTTTCTCTCAATATTTAACCTAAAGGTAAAGACTCGGTTCGTAGAATTTTTTTAGATTCTTTACCTGTACTTGAACGGGTTGTACCTAAAGAACTATCTATCCAAACAATCGCCCCTGTTGGACAACGTTCTATTGGGATTCTATCAACTTCAAAATTAGTATATTTAGTATAATCTATCACCGCTAAATTATTTTTAATTTCAATTAACCCTTCTGGAGCATCTTTTACACAACGCTCACAAGCCGTACAAGCAACCTCACAATCTTCTTCTGCTACATCGCCTTCTGCAAGACTCTTACAAGCGACAAATAATTTATGGCTAACAGGCTGTAATGAAAATAAATCTTTGGGACAAACAACAATGCAATCATTACAAGCCGTACATTTATCCTCAATAACAATGGGTAAACCATGTTCATCCATATAAATGGCATCAAAATCACAAACCTCAGCACAATCAGCCAATCCTAGACACCCCCAGTTACAACCTTTTCCTCCGCCTGCAACGGTTGCCGCTGCTTGACAAGTTTGCATTCCTTCGTATTTTGCGCGTGTACGGGCAACATGAGTCCCACCAGCACAAGCTAAACGTGCCACAACTTTTTCATGATCTCCCATATTTACCCCCATGAAATCTGCAATTAGAGCATTGCCATCAGAACTATTTACAGTACATTCAGCAGGGTTTTTAGTACCTGAGACTACAGCTTCTGCAAAAGGACGGCAACCTGGAGTTCCACATGCACCACATTGGGCTTGAGGTAACATTTCATCAACAGCTTCTATACGTGGATCTTCATAAACAAATAATCTTTTATTAGCAATTGCCAACACAGCGGCAAGTACAATGCCGAGGATAATCATAAATAAAGCCGCGATACCGATACTTGTTAACATAAAAAATCTCTTGGTATAAATAATGCTTTGTAGATATTAACGTCAAGGAATGAGATTAATAATTTCTAAAAATAACATAAAAAATAAAAATTACTTTAAAAATTGGACAGTGATTATTAAATCACTATACCTAATTTGCTAAAACTAATTTAAGCGATTACTGTACACCAAAAAATAGTTTTTAAACGATTAATTTAGTCTAAAATTCATTAACAAAGCAAGCTTATATTTATTTTGATAATAATTACATTGGTAATCATTTGTTTATTACGATACTTTTAGGCATAATGCTCAAATATTTCAAATAAACTGGTCTTATGATGAATGAAATGATGTCCGCTGGGTTAGAAATCATGCTAGTAGGTATGGGAACTGTGTTTTTATTTTTGGCAATGCTTATTGTTACGGTTAACATTATGTCAACACTGGTTCAACGATTTTACCCTGAAATACTAACAAAATCAGTAACAGATATTGACCCCAATGTTATTGCAGCCATTAGTGCTGCTGTACATCAATACCGAAAGAAACCTTAATAGGAAATTATAGTTTACTGCAAAGTTTTAAATCGCTTTAATTTAGTGGTGAAGCTTTACAAAATACTAGCTTTAAAACCTTATCAAATCTTATCATTTCTATTACAAGCCTTTAAATAGGGATACTAAAAAGATTAATTGTACGATGGGAAAAAATATATTAGGTAACAAATTGAGAAACAATATAATTAAGTCCTCTTTACCTTATAAGGTAAACCATAATGGCATTAAAAAGCCACAGGAGAAACAGCAATGGTAAAGGCGAATAATCAACCTTTAGGTATTACCGAACTCGTTTTACGTGATGCTCATCAATCTATTCTTGCCACACGTTTACGAATTGAAGATATGCTTCCTATCTGTGAAAAATTAGACAGAATAGGTTATTGGTCATTAGAGTCTTGGGGAGGAGCAACATTTGATGCCTGCATTCGCTATTTAGGAGAAGATCCCTGGGAAAGATTACGTTTACTTAAAAAAGCAATGCCTAATACTCCACAACAAATGTTATTCCGTGGACAAAATATATTAGGCTATCGACATTATGCAGATGATGTGGTTGATAAATTTGTTGAACGGTGCGTTATCAATGGAATTGATGTATTTCGTATTTTTGATGCTATGAATGATATGCGTAATATTCAACGCGCAGTGACAGCAGTTTTAAACACCGATGCCCATGCACAAGGGACTATTTCTTACACCACCAGCCAATTTCATACGATTTCTAAATGGGTTGAACAGGGAAAAGAAATTGAAGACATGGGGGCGCATTCCATTTGCATTAAAGATATGGCAGGTTTATTAACCCCCTATGATGCTTATGATTTAATTAGCCAATTAAAAACAGTGGTTGATATTCCTATTCATCTGCATTGCCATGCAACCACAGGATTAAGTGTAGGAACATATATCAAAGCAATAGAGGCAGGAATTGACAATGTAGATACCGCTATTTCTTCACTAAGTATGACTTATGGACATAGCCCTACAGAAACCATTGTTGCCAGTTTAAAGGGACAAGCCCGAGAAACAGGATTAGATTTAGAACAACTAGAAGAAGTCGCCTATTATTTTAGGAATATCCGTAAAAAATATGGCGAATATGAAGGTAGTCTAAAAGGAGTAGATGGACGAATTCTAGTCTCACAAGTTCCTGGAGGCATGTTAACAAATATGGAAAGTCAACTTAAAGAACAAGGAGCTGCAGATAGATTTGATGAGGTTTTAAAAGAGATTCCACGAGTTCGAGAAGATTTAGGTTATTTACCATTAGTTACTCCTACCTCGCAAATTGTAGGTACTCAGGCGGTATTAAATGTTATAGCAGGTGAGCGTTATAAAACTATTAGCAAAGAAATAGCAGGCATATTAAAAGGCGAGTATGGAGCAACTCCAGCCCCAGTAAACCAAGAATTACAGCAACGGATATTAGGGGACGAAACTCCAATAACCTGTCGTCCAGCGGATTTATTAGCTCCAGAAATGGAAAGATTAACCAGTGAAGTAATCAAAAAAGCCCAAACAGAAGGGGTAACATTATCGGAACATATTGAAGAAGATGCATTAATTAATGGCTTATTTGCTCAAGTAGGCTGGAAATTTATAGTAAACCGAAATAATCCGAGTGCATTTGAACCAGCACCTAACTCCAGAGCTATTACCGTAGCGAAACCAAAAAATATAGCGACGGCAACAGAAACCTATACAGTAAATGTTGATGGACGTAATTTTAATGTAGAGGTAGGAGTAGGAAATGCAGAGCTTACTATTCAGCCTATAACACCAGCAATGACAGCCAGTAATAATGCCGTCATTGAATCACCAATGGCAGGAACTATTCTTAAAATTTATGTTAAGACTGGTAGCAATGTTAACGAAGGAGATGTTGTATTAATAATGGAAGCAATGAAAATGGAAACTGAAGTTAGGACTAAATTTTCTGGCATAGTCAGCGCTATAAATATAAAAGAAGGAGATTCGGTTACGGTAGGCGAAGCTCTCATTAACTTATAAAGAAACGTATTAACATTACAAAAAAGACACTGTTAAGTAAGCTATACTTTGTTTAACAGTGTCTTTTTTGTTGTTAGAAGAAACTAAACTTTAAGGAATGTTTGATGGAAAATATCATCACACTTTGGCATAGCACAGGGCTATATAATTTTAGTGCTGCTCAAGCTTTTATGATGCTAATAGGATTTTTATTACTGTTTTTAGCAATTAAAAAAGATTTTGAACCACTCTTGTTGTTACCAATAGGTTTTGGAGCGATTTTAAGTAATATACCTATTGCTGGTATAGCAGACGAGGGCGGAATTCTTCATTATCTGTATTTAGGAATTAAAACTGGAATTTTTCCATTATTAATTTTTATGGGAGTAGGAGCAATGACCGATTTTGGACCAATGCTAGCAAACCCAAAAACCTTATTTTTAGGGGCAGCGGCTCAATTTGGAATTTTTACCACTCTTTTAGGAGCATTAGCGTTAAATATTGTTCCCGGTTTAGATTTTAATCTTAAAGATGCGGCTGCCATTGCAATTATTGGTGGAGCAGATGGACCTACCGCTATTTATGTAGCATCAAAATTAGCCCCAGATTTATTAGGAGCAATTGCCGTTGCAGCTTATTCATATATGGCTTTAGTTCCTTTAATTCAGCCTCCTATTATGCGCGCATTAACCACTGAAGATGAGCGTAAAATTGAAATGACGCAATTAAGACCTGTGAGTAAAATAGAAAAAATTATCTTCCCATTAATGCTATTAACCTTATGCGCCTTTTTATTACCATCAGCAGCACCTTTAGTAGGCATGTTTTGTTTGGGAAATTTAATGAATAGCTGTGGTGTTGTAGAGCGATTAAGTAAAACTGTACAAAATGAATTGATTAATATTGTGACTATTTTCTTAGGATTAGCCGTAGGATCTAAATTAAATGCAGAAGATTTTTTAAAAATAGAAACTTTAGGGATATTAGCATTAGGAGCGATAGCTTTTTGTATAGGGACAGCATGTGGGGTAATCATGGCAAAAATAATGAATAAATTTAGTGATACCCCCATTAACCCATTAATAGGTGCGGCTGGGGTTTCAGCCGTACCAATGGCGGCTAGAGTCGCTAATAAAGTAGGGCTTGAAAGTAATCCGCATAATTTTTTATTAATGCACGCAATGGGGCCTAATGTAGCAGGAGTGATTGGTTCTGCTGTGGCAGCTGGGGTTTTATTAAGCTTAGTCGGATAAATAAATCTAATTTTAAAGGTGTTTTATAATGGATGATGCTAAGAAACAAGCATTAAGTACCGCATTAATGCAAATAGAAAAACAGTTCGGAAAAGGCTCGGTCATGCGTATGGGAGATACCAACGCATTACGTGATATAGAAGTGGTGTCAACAGGATCTTTATCTTTAGATATTGCCCTAGGATGTGGTGGTTTACCTAAAGGTCGAGTTGTTGAAATTTATGGGCCTGAATCATCAGGAAAAACTACTATGAGCTTAGAAATTATTGCTCAAATTCAACAACAAGGTGGTGTAGCAGCTTTTATTGATGCAGAACACGCCTTAGATTTAAACTATGCAGAAAAAATTGGCGTTGATGTTGATAATTTACTAGTTTCACAACCAGATTTTGGAGAGCAGGCATTAGAAATTACCGAGGCATTAATTCGCTCAACAGCGCTTGACATCGTAGTTATTGACTCCGTGGCAGCATTAACCCCTAAAGCTGAAATTGATGGTGATATGGGTGATAGTCACATGGGATTACAAGCACGATTAATGTCACAAGCGTTACGAAAATTAACCGCAATTATTAAACGCACTAATACCTTACTGCTTTTCATCAACCAACTTCGTAGCAAAATTGGAATAACCTTTGGCAGTCCAGAGACTACAACAGGTGGTAATGCCCTAAAATTTTATGCCTCAGTACGTCTTGATATTCGCCGTATTGGCGCAATAAAAAAAGATGATGAAATTATCGGCAATGATACCCGGGTAAAAGTCGTTAAAAATAAAGTTGCTCCACCATTTAAAGAAGCTAGATTTGATATTTTATATGGTGAAGGGGTTTCGTTTACAGGGGAGTTAATTGACTTAGGAGTTCACTATGGTTTTTTACAAAAATCTGGCTCATGGTACCGTTATGGAGATGAAAAAATTGGGCAAGGTAAAGAAAATGTCCGTCTGTATTTAATTGAACACCCAGATAAAGCCGAGCAATTAGAAGGACAAATTCGTGCAGAAGTTTTTACTAGTAACCTAGTTACGAGTAATCTAGCGAGTGGGAATGAAATAACAGAAGTTAAAAAATAGACTTTATTTTTATAGCTTATGTTACAAAAAAAGATTAGAGAATCCTGTTTACGACTATTAGCACGCCGTGAACATAGCCAATTAGAGTTAATTACTAAATTATCTTTCAAAGGGTTTATTAGAACCGACGTAGAGACGGTAATTGAAATTTTAGCAAATCAAGGTTTACAAAGTGATTTACGTTTTGCAGAAAGTTATGCTCGAACCCGTTTTAATAAAGGATTTGGTAGCTTAAAAGTAAATTATGAATTAAAACAACGCGGTATTAATGAATTTAATTTACAGGTTATTATTATTGAAAATTTTGGTGATGAAATAGAATTAATACGCCAAGTTTATCATAAAAAATACACAACAAATACGAAGGTAACGATTAAAGAATTGGGGAAACGACAACGTTTTTTACAACAACGAGGTTTTAGTTCAACACTGATTCAAAGTATACTTAAAAAGATAAAAATAGTTTAAATTTTCCCAATAGTTAACGTCATTAGACTGCTAGTTTTTTAAATACCAATAATTGACCCGGCCATCCATAAAGAAACACCGATATAAAATAATCTTGGTAGCCATTCAGCAAGTGAATCATCTTGCAGATTAATTATTTCAGCTTCAGGTTCAACAAATTTATAAACCAGATTCTAAATGCTTTTAAACTAAATAAGAATTTAGCTCTATTGACACCAACGGCTTCTATATGACTTATATCTGGACAAAACCATATAAATTAGGCAAAATTGTCATCCTATATTACATATACTCATAACTGTCATGGCAACTATTTCTGTTTTAAATGGCCCTAACTTAAATTTATTAGGTATTAGAGAGCCTGCACACTACGGTAACAAAACCCTTGAAACAATACAAAAATCTCTGGAAACTCTCGCATTAAAACAAGGAAATCTGTTAACTTTTCACCAGCATAATGCTGAGTACCAATTAGTCGAACTTATTCACCAAGCTTTTCATGATAAAGTAGACTTTATAATAATTAACCCCGCTGCTTTTACACATACTAGTGTTGCTATTCGGGATGCTTTTCTGGCAACTAACATCCCTTTTATCGAAGTTCACTTATCAAATGTTTATGCACGTGAACCTTTTAGGAAACATTCTTACTTTTCAGATATAGCGCAAGGTGTGATTTGTGGACTAGGAGCAACAGGATATGAATTGGCTTTACAAGCTGCCGATCAGCTATTAACTGAGGAATAATATGACTATAGATATTAGAAAAATAAAAAAATTAATTGAACTTATTGAAGGTTCAGATATTTCAGAAATTGAGATTAGTGAGGGTGAGGAATCAATACGAATTAGTCGTTATTCAACAACGGCTTCTGCACCCGTTAATGTTGCTACACCTGGTGTTGTTATTCCTGCTTCAATAATTAATGAAACTACAGAAGAGATTCATTCGGGGCATGTACTTAAATCGCCAATGGTTGGAACGTTTTATAAAGCCTCTTCACCCGGTTCTGCACCTTTTGTAGAAATTGGACAATCGGTGAATGAAGGGGAAACTTTGTGTATTATTGAAGCTATGAAAATTTTGAATCAAATAGAGGCTGATAAAACAGGAATTATTAAAAAAATATTGGTAGATAATGCACAACCTGTCGAATATGACCAACCATTATTTGTGATTGAATAAGGAAAAATTATGTTTGATAAAATTGTAATTGCCAATCGAGGCGAAATCGCGCTACGGATTTTACGTGCTTGTCGTGAATTAGGGATTAAGACGGTTGCGGTTCACTCAGATGTGGATCGGGATTTAAAACATGTACGATTAGCTGATGAAGCAGTATGTATCGGGCCAGCAGCATCGGCAGAAAGTTATTTAAATATTCCTGCTATTATTAGCGCGGCAGAAGTCACTGATGCAGAGGCGATTCACCCAGGTTATGGGTTTTTATCAGAAAATGCAGATTTTTCTGAAAAGGTAGCACAAAGTGGATTTACCTTCATAGGTCCTAAAGCTGAAACAATACGGATAATGGGTGATAAAATTTCAGCAAAAAAAACCATGCAGGAGGCAGGCATTCCTTGCGTACCAGGTAATGGTAATCCCATAGGTAATGACGCTAAAGAAAATCTAAGAATGGCGGCTGATATTGGTTATCCTGTGATTATTAAGGCCGCAGGTGGTGGTGGTGGTCGTGGTATGCGGACAGTGCATACCGAGGCGGCGTTACTTAATTCAATTAACCTGACTAAAGCCGAAGCTGGTGCTGCCTTTGGCAATAGTACGGTTTATATGGAAAAATTCTTAGAAGACCCACGCCATATTGAATTTCAAATTTTAGCAGATAGCCACGGAAACGTTATTCATTTAGGTGAACGAGACTGTTCTATGCAGCGTCGTCATCAAAAAGTTATTGAAGAAGCCCCTGCTCCAGGAATTACCCACGAAGAACGTGAACGAATGGGAAAATTATGTACTGATGCTTGTAAAGATATCGGTTATTTAGGTGCAGGAACATTTGAATTTTTATATGAAAAAGGTAAATTCTTTTTCATTGAAATGAACACGCGGGTTCAAGTTGAACATCCTGTTACCGAAATGATTACTGGCTTTGATATTGTAAAAGAACAACTGCGTATTGCCGCAGGTTTACCTTTATTAAAAACCCAAAATGAAATAAGCTTTACAGGTCATGCCATTGAGTGTCGATTAAATGCCGAAGATCCTGATACTTTTATGCCCTGCCCTGGGGTTATCAATCAATTTCACATGCCAGGTGGCCCTGGAATACGCTGTGAAACTCATATCTATAATGGGTATAAAGTTCCGCCTTATTATGATTCTATGATTGGTAAATTAATTGCCCATGGTGAAGATCGAAAAAGTGCAATTGCACGAATGCAAACGGCATTAATGGAAATGATTATAGAAGGAATTAAAACTAATATTCCTTTGCAAAGTCGGTTAATGACCGATAATGGTTTTGCATTAGGTGGACAAAATATTCATTATTTAGAAAAAAAACTAGGGATTAATTAATAAATTTATATGGCTTGGCATCAACTTTCTATTACTACCAATGAAAATACTGCACCAATTATAGCGGATTTTTTTAGTGATCTCGGTGCAGTTTCTGTTACTTATATGGATGCTAATAACCATCCTGTTTATGAACCTGAGATTGGTGAAACTAAGATTTGGCAACAAACAATAGTGATTGCTTTATATGAGCTAGATGCAGAACCTATTTTAATTAAACGGTTATTGTTTACTCAATTTGAAACTACATTACTACAAAATTGGCAGCAGCAATTATTAGAGGATCAAATTTGGGAACGGACTTGGATGGAATATTATCAACCAATGAAGTTTGCTGATAAACTTTGGGTTTGTCCAACTGGTCAAGAGCAGTATGAGATAAATACAGTGTGTATGATTTTAGACCCAGGTCTAGCTTTTGGTACAGGTACGCATCCAACAACCGCGCTGTGCTTAGAATGGCTTGCCAGTCATGATTTAACCAATAAAACAATTATTGATTATGGCTGTGGTTCTGGTATTTTAGCCATTGCAGCGGTTTTATTAGGTGCAAAACATGCCTATGCTATTGACATTGATCCTCAAGCATTAATAGCAACACAGGCTAATGCTGAAAAAAATCAAGTTGAAAATAGGATAAGCCGTTATTTAGTTGAAGACTTCACCCCTATTAAGGCTGATCTAATTTTAGCTAATATTTTGGCAAAACCCTTAATTGAGTTACAAGACCAAATTAGTTCTTTAGTAAAAAAAGAAGGTCAATTAATTTTATCAGGTATCTTAACCGAGCAAGCAAAAATGGTGATTGATGCTTACACTAGTCAGTTTTATTTTACGCCTGTGGTGAAACAACAAGACTGGTGTCGTTTAGATGCGACAAAAATATCAAGCTAATGCTTACCCAATGCCAACAATGCAAAAAAACCTATAGTACCGAAATTAGAGTTCTTTGTTATAGTAATCAGCAGCGTCTTTGTCCTCATTGTGAAGAAATGCTGGGGAAATTAAAACATTTGGGCAAAAATTTTATTGCTTCAAATAAACAACAATCTTACCGAAAACCAAGGAAATTACGCTGGCAACTAGGGGTGATTTTTTGTCTAAGTTTATTATTAATACAAGTTTATTTTTTTGAAAAAGATCAACTTAGTCAAAATGCCAATACCCGTGTATGGTTACAAAAGATTTGTCTGTCCTTAAACTGTCATTTAGATGACTATAAAAACACCGATGATTTTGAAATTATGTATCATGATTTTAAAGACACAGGTAAACAGTATTATCTTTTTCAGGTAGTCTTTAGCAATCAAGGTCAGTTTAACCAAAATTATCCTGATATTAAGCTAAATTTATTATCCTTTAAAGATGAAATATTTGCCCAACGTACGTTTTCTGTCATAGAGTATTTAGAGACCGAAAGAAGAAATAAATTAATCACTCCATCTAAAACCGTAGAAATAAGTTTTAAAATTGCAATGCCTAAGCAAAAAGTAGGGGGATATACATTTGAATTGATTTAATATTTTCTGTGTTAAAATCTAACTTTAGATTTTCTAATATTTTTCTTATGACACTTAGCTCTCTGTCAAATAATCGTTCGACAATAAGTTCTGAAAAAAAATTCTGCGCACTTTGTCACCAACCTGTCGAGATTAAAGGCTTTGTACTATTAAAAAATACTCAAACAAAGTATTTTTGTTGCGAAGGCTGTTTAAGTATTTATAAACTCTTTAACAAAAATATTTCTCTTCCTAATTCCTAACCCTATTTAAGAGGTATTTATGAAAGCCTGCGATTCTTGTTCTAAACGTGTTGAAATTGGTAGAAATCATAAAAAACAAAGTATTTTTATTCGTTCTATTGCAACACCTTTAGTTTATTTACCGTTATTGATGGTACCTTTTGTCATTATTAGTGCTTATACCTGTTATTTTCATTTGCGTTTAAGTGGTGGTAAAAATATTAAAAAATGGTCTGATTTTATTCCTGATAGAGCCTCCCATCGCTATAACCTTAAATCTCAAGTTACTATGAGTCCTAGCTTTAAACTAAGCCCAGCACAATCAAAACTTTATTGGCTTTTTAATTGTACTTGGTATTGTCCATTCAGTGTTGCTTTGTTTGAATGGCATGCTTATTTAGTTAAAGTGATTGAAAACTGGTGGTGTCCATTCACCCATAATCGTAAAGATGAACATTACCAAGATGCAGCAATTGATAAGTCTTTTTGGCATATTTATCCAGATGAAGAAAAAAAATTAGATGAAAATGATTTAAATAATCCTATTTGGAATGATAATCAGGATGATAAAAAATAAAACCTCCCATTTTAATCTCATTGCCTTAAGTGAAAATTATGATAAATAAAAAACAAGTAATAATGTTAATAACAAGTCTAATTATTTGTTCAACGTTAATCTCTTGTTCTGATGACGAACCTTCTGTCAAGGATGCTGATAGTGTATTTGAACATCCTCATGAAATAGTCACCAGTTTAGAAAAACATAAATTTAATCTTGAGTTTGCAGATGATTGTGTTACAAGAGAATTGAAAAATTCTATCAATAAGGAATCTGATAAACCCCGAGTTGAAAAAGTATGTACCTGTATTGCCAATTTTATGATGAAAGATTTAACCGCAGTTGAAGCTGAAAAAGTTTTAGAAGAAGATAGCGATACACAGTCATTAAGAATTCGTTTTGATAATGCAGCATATAACTGTTTACAGGAAAACCAAAAACCACAAACACCAAAGTTATTTGGTAAAACTTCTTAATTTATCGTTATGCAATGCGTGGAGTATATACTTTTTATACTCCTGCATTCAATAAACATTAATCATTTTCGCACCTATTTATAATTAAGGTGATTTCATCTAATATTTTTTGTTTAAACGGTGTTAAAATATCATTAACCACTAAAGTTTTAATCGGTACTTTTTTACCTCGTAATTTAATAAAATCCTTATCATCAACCCCAATTAAGCCATCAAGATTTTGTTCTATAAATACATCCTCGGTAATAATAAGTTCACCTGGTTCAGCACTGCCACATAATCTTGAGGCAAGATTAACAGAATCGCCAACGACGGTATATTCCATACGCTCATTTGACCCCATATTACCAGCCAACATCATGCCACTGTTTGCCCCAATACAAAACTCAACTCTTAACTTTCCTTCTGCCTCGCGTTTCCTATTAAGTTCATCAACTAATTGTAATACCATCCAAGCACAAGCAATGCAATCAAACGCATGGTGTTCTTTTTTAATAGGAACACCAAATACAACCATGGCACAATCTCCAATAAATTTATCAACATATCCACAGCAAAAACTTACAGCTTCAGTAATTTTAGAAAAATAAACATTTAATAAATCACTGACCTCTTGAGGGTCAAGCATTTCAGAAAGACTAGTAAAGCCGACAATATCAGCAAAAAAAACACTTGCAGCTAAATGTTCTCCCCCTAACTCCACTTCGGCTAATGAGTCTAAATCATTTAACACCTCTTTAGCGACTTGAGGGGATACATAACGTGAAAAAATAGCCTCAACTTTATCCTTTTGTAAAAAATTCTTATCCAGTTCATTAAATGATTCAAGATTATTATTTCCTAGATAATTTTTAGAATTTGAACTAAGTGCAGAATTAGTATTTATCAACTTATTTAAAGGCTTATTAACAAATTTACTAATATAGAAAGTCACCAAAAAACAAACAGCAAGACCTAATAAGATGACAGCAATCAATGCCTGTAAAATTTCTTGTTGAAACTCACTAATAAATTTTTGTTCAAATGAGACTGATAAATAACCAAATATTAACGCATCATAATTAACGACAATCGTATAAGTAGTAATTGTTTTAATAGTAATTAAACTGGTTTCTAAACTTATTGTTTGTACAGTATAAGCTTCGGTTTCTAAAGGAAAGTTAATTTGTTGGAGTTTAAACCCTTTAGAAAGAGCCAAAGAATAATCCTTATTATAAAGTGTTACTCCAATAACTGACTCTTTTTCATTAAGATCAGTTAAGAGCATTTTTATTTCTGAATTATTATTAGTTAGTAATGGAGTTTTTAAAGAATAAGCACTTTGAAAAATAAGAGCCTCGCTCAAATAACTTGCCTGTTTTTCTAATAAAGGCGTAAATTTAAATATCAGTAACATACTTAAAGTTATAAGTCCTATTATCAAAATAATCGAATATAACCCTGCTAATTTTCCTGCATTAAAAATAACTAAGTTGTGGGTTGTAGAAGTGGTTTTAGTCCCGCTTATCACGAGCCTTATATTAGTAAGTATTTTTTTTAACATAGGTTTTAAATGACACAGAAAAAACAGATTTTATTGATATTGTATTTAAATATTGATTATTCATCTAATCGTTTTGTTAAATTATGAAGATATTTCACATTGTTAATAATGCTTAATCTTACGATATGTTGCTATAAAGTGAATTTCATATTTTTATAAATCATCTAAACTGTGAATTATTTATCATTTTTTTCATCCAATTAATAAATATTATTCAGTGATAATTTAAGGATAAAAATTTATACGGTCTCATCTTTAAGTTAGTTATTGCTATGTTAATATAGCGAATTTAAATCTTTATATTTAGGAGTATTGACTTGGCAGAAATACAAGACATTACCAGTCCAATGACATCATTAGAACGACGAGCAACCTTTTCTTTAGCCAGTATTTACGCGCTAAGAATGCTTGGACTTTTTATGATTTTACCGGTTTTATCATTATTTTCAGAACAGTTAGAAGGCGCAACACCTTTATTAATTGGTCTTTCAATTAGCGTTTATGGTTTAAGTCAGGCATTGTTACAAATTCCATTTGGTTTATTATCCGATCGCTTTGGACGTAAAAAAATCATTATTATCGGTTTAATTATATTTTCAGCTGGGAGTTTAGTTGCAGCCATTTCCACAACTATTTATGGGGTTTTATTAGGTCGAGCATTACAAGGATGTGGAGCTATTGCTGCCGCTATTATGGCATTAGTTGCGGATTTAACTCAAGAAGTACATCGTACTAAAGCAATGGCGACAATAGGTGCTAGTATTGGTATTTCTTTTGGAATTGCGATTACTTTAGGTCCTATTCTTGCAGGTTATATTGGAATACAAGGAATTTTTTATTTAACTGCTATTTTGGCATTACTTGCTATTTTAGTGGTTCTTTTTATTGTTCCTAATCCAAAGAAATCAATTGTTCATCATGATGCGGAGTTAGTTCCAACACAAATTATTAACGTTTTAAAAAATACCGATTTATTACGGTTAAATTATGGAATATTTATTTTACATTTGATTTTAACAGCTAGTTTTGTAGTATTACCACTATTAATTAGAGATGCTGGATTAATTGCAGAACATCATTGGAAAGTTTATTTACCTATTTTAGTCACTTCAATGGCAGTGATTATTCCGTTTATTATTTTGGCTGAAAAAAAGCGGCAGATGAAAAAAGTTTTTGTAGGCGCAATCATGACTTTAGTTATCGCAAATTTAGCCTTAAGTCAGCTCTATCAGCAGCTTATTCCATTAGTTGCTTTATTATGGTTGTTTTTTTGTGGTTTTAATTTATTAGAAGCCACCTTACCTTCACTTATTTCTAAAACAGCACCAGGAGATTTAAAAGGAACAGCAATGGGAGCATATTCAAGCTCACAATTTATGGGGGCATTTTTAGGCGGCGTAATCGGGGGGTGGTTATATGGAAAATATGGTGCATCAGCGGTATTTTTATCGACATCCATAGCCGCTACAAGTTGGGTTATAGTTGCATTATTTATGCAAACCCCATGTTATTTAGCAAATTTATTAATTTCTTTAGAATCGGTAAGAGAAGAACAAGCTGATCAATTTAGCCGTGAACTATTAACAATTGATGGAATCACCGAAGCTAAACTACATTTTGAAGAAAACACCGCATATTTAAAGGTTGATAATCAGCAATTTAATAAAAAATATTTACAAGAATTTTTGTTTTCTTGGGATGCCAATCATTTAAAATAAACCCCTCTAAAAATTTGAAAAAATAAAAAATTAGTTTATTATGCTTTGTAATTTTTCTGTAATAATATTTCGCTATTATTTACTATAAAAAATGAGTTATCAAAACTCTCTATTAATTTTTTCAATTATCTTTAGGTTTCCTAACTATGTATTTTCCCTTTAAACTTGCTCTAAATACTGTTTTATTAAGCAGCGCAATGTTAGCAGTAACCAATGTTTCTGCGTCAGATAAGGAGTTGTTAAATACCTTATTAAAAAATGGTGCTTTAACAAAAGCACAGCATGAAAAGCTTATTAGTCAAGCAGAACAAGAGCCTCGAAGAACAAGTAAATCATCAAGTAGTATTTTAGATATGGACTGGGCTTCACGAATTAAAATCTCTGGCGATATGCGTGCAAGATATGAAGAAAAACACACAGATGCAAAAGGTGTTCGTGAAAGTCGCCAACGTATCCGCGCACGAATTGCAATTGCGGCTAAAATTAATGATGAGGTCGATGCTGGTTTTCGTTTAGTAACTAGTGGAGGCACAACGTCAACTAATCAAGATTTAGAAGGTCGTTTTGTAGGTAAAAGTGCTTTCTTTGATCGTGCCTTTATTAATTGGCATCCTGATTTTGCTCCTGGTGCAAATTTATTTGCTGGTAAAATGCCACAGCCTTGGTACAACATTAAAAAAGGACTGGTTTGGGATACCGATGTCAACCCTGAAGGTTTAGCTATCACCTATAAGAGAAAAGTTGGTGATGTTAAGGTTAAAGTGACTACGGGTTATTTTAATGTCGAAGATGGTAAGAATTTATCAGAAAGTTCAAGTGATAATAATGGCTATGGACAAGATCAGAAATTATTTCATGCAGGTCTTAGCGGTGAAATGAAATTTACTGATACTGTGAAAGGTTCTTTAGGGTTTAATACCTTTATTTATGATGATGCGATTGGCAATAATTCTGGTGATTTAAATACCGATGCTGAGTTGTATGAAATTTCAGGAAAACTGGATGTTAAAACAGCTCTTATACCAATTAAAGTTTATGGTCAATATGTTATTAATGTCGCAGCGAATGATAGTAATCAAAATACAGCTTGGTTAGCAGGTATTGGCACTAAATATAAGAACTTTAGTTTAGATTATAACTACCGCGATACCCAAGAAGATTCAGTCGTTGATGCGTTTAATGACTCTGATTTTTCAGCAGGTAATACAGCGTCACGCGGACATAGAATTAGCTTAGGTTATAAAATTAGTAAAAACTTTTCAACCGCTTTTACTTATTATGCAGCCAAAGAATATGGTGGTAATAATGTTGATACATTACATGTTGACTTAAAAGCTAAATTTTAAACCTTTGTATTATATAGACTATGGATATTAGCTTGTTAGCCATAGTCTATACACCGCACAAAAATAATTGATAACTCTTTAAGTTCGCTATATTTCCCCTTATCAATTTTTCCCTTTAATCCCTCCTTGAATTCGGCTTGAATTTCTGTTTAACAGTTAGATAGCGTGGTAAAATAATTAAATTGTTATCCATAAACTATAACTGATGAAACATTCTAAAACTCATAAAAAACCTCCGTTAGGAGTTGGTTATTTAATTAACCAGGTTCAATCTTTATTTATTGGCTTACTCAGAATTTGGACAATTCCTATTGTTTTAATGCTAAGTATTGCTTCAGGTTTTACCACTTATTATGGTTTATCACATTTTATTACTGCATGGATTGCATTAGTTATTACGGTTGCAATTCAATCTATTATTGTTATTTGTTCATTAGAAATAGCAGGTATTCATTGGAAAGCCAACCGATTACGTTATTTTTCAGTCTTGTTATCTTTATTAATTGCATTATTAGCATCGGTTTCATTTTCTTATTTTAAATTTTATGAAATATCCCAGCAAGAAGATATTCACATTAATCGCCTAAATGAAATAAGAGTCGATATAAAATCCTATCTTAATAAAATTAGGCAATTAAAAATAACCGTCTTAGAATTACAACGTCAAGAATTAAAACAGGCGGCGAGTGCAGTCTTGAAAGCTTATCTAGGAACACACCCTGATATGGATAAAAACTATAAAAATCAGATAGGTAAGGGGCCTATTTGGCAACATTACCATGATATTCATCAAGCAGAAAAACAAGAACAATTAGTCTTAGAGCAAGAGTTTATAAAATTAAATATTAATATTAATAAGCTACAACGAAGCTTAGGTATACTTGATGTCGCAACTGATATTGAGACTGCATATTATGCGTTTAAAAATAATTTTCAAACGGTACAGATTCAAATTAATCAGCTTGCCAGTAATTTTGGACAAAGTCTATCAGATCCTCCACTTTTATTAACCTATAAAGAATTTGTAAGAGACATCACTCCCTCGTTAGCGATGTGGAAAAGTTTCTCATTATTTGCTTTTATTTGTGCGGCGATGGTTGATTTTTTCACAGTTTTACTCTCTTATCGTCTTGAGTTTACAGCTCCAGGACCATTAACCGCACAAGAAGAAGATTTAGTTTTTGAATGTATTCTTCAATTTACTGAGTTTCGGGTGAATAAAAATGATGAGTTAGAAATGGTTATCGAAAAAACAAAATTAGAAAAAGCGCGGCGTTATTCTGATTGGTCACGAATGTTTGTAGTTGGTTTATTATTAAGTCGTGGATTTTTGCGTAAAATTGACCATAGAACCGTCGAATTTGCCCCTAATATTTATCCATTAATTGCCGAAAAAATGGGAGATAAAATTCAACAAATAAAATTAGCAAGGAAACATAATGAGCCAAAATGAGGATGAAATAGCGATAAAGGAGTTCTTTTCAACAAGTTTATTTCAGCAAAACCTTGATATAGAATCAGAAATATGGGATGCGGGATTTGATGTTAATAGACAATTAATTTTTAGTAAACTAGGATTTTATGAAAAGGTTTTTTTACGACCCGATTCCTATGTTAAACGATTTTTTCATACTTGTTATCCTTTATTGATCGAAAACTGGGAAATTATTGAACAATTAGAGTTGTACGATGGTTTTTGTATTATGGCAATAAAACTAGAGGTTAGGTTTCAAGCAACATTAGCTTATGTTGAAAAAAATATTGATTTTTTAATAGAGATTAATCAACAAATTAAAGCGGCTTATGAGGAGCAGTTATTAAGCGTAGTCCATACCGAATTAAGTGCTATTTCTGATGGCTTATGGCTAAAAAATGGTTTAGGTTCTATTGAAAAAAAGATTGCCGCCTTAATTTCAGAAACTTTAATTTTACATCATATACAAGCACAAGCATTATGCTCATTAAAACCGAATTTTAGAGAATTTCCTCATCTACAACTAACTAAAGAAAATATTCACTTAAGCTTGGTTAAAAAAGATTTTGAAATCGAAAATAAAAATGAACAAGAGTCATACCGACAAGAGATTGAAGCTGAAAATAATAAGATACAGCATAAAAAAGAATTGTTAAATCAACTAGATCGAGATTTAAATATTGATCGCCGTAAATTGGTTTTAGAAGCAGAGCATAAAAGACTTATTTTAGTCGAACAAGAAGGAATGCAAGTTGAGTATTTTGCAGTAGCAGAGCGATTATGTGCTGAAAAAATAGCCCATGAAAATCGTCTGAAAGAAATTCATTTGGATGCAGATTTTAATCAACAACATATCTTACGAGAAGCCGAACAAAAAGATCAAATTGAGTCACTAAGTCACCAACAAAAATTAAGTGAACATAAATTACAAACAGATACTATTCGTTATGAGCAACAACAAACGCATTGGATGCAAGCAAAAGAGCGTATTTATGCAAAAAAACTAGCGGTCATCAAGAAACGTAAAGAACAAGGACAGTAAATTTTTTAGTCTTTTTTCACAGATAAAGTTTTTAAATCAACAACCTTTTACCTTAATCTCACTAAATAGATTATATGGCTCATAATGCTATGCTCATATACCACACCTTGCTATCATCTCAATGATCAATCGGAGATTCTAAATCTTTGTGGGTTCTTTATATTTTGATTCCGAATCCACAGTCTAACCTAGGTAACTAGTAACTTTGAATGGTATTCAATGGGGATGCCAGCTAAAGCAGTATCCCCGAATTTTTTAAACAGCATTTGAAAATGACTTAAATTAGTGAATTTATCAATTTCTTTAGGCTTTTGATCCCATGGTCGAATGTCAGTTTTTTGTCCGTTATAGGCTCTCTTCTCTGGATAATTCACCTTTTTTCTTTTTTTATTTAAAATATTAAGATAC
>DAOUSN010000070.1 GCA_030627205.1 Methylococcaceae bacterium | reverse complement strand
TCAAAACTACCCACTGGTGTTGCAATAAGAACACAATCTGCATCTTCAACAGCTACTTGTATATCGGTGGAATAATCATCAATAATCCCAAGTTCTTTAGCCTGATATAAATTATCAAGATCTGCTACACGACCAAAACCAATAATTGTTGTAGCTAAAGCTTTTGCTCGCGCATCTCTAGCAATTGAACCACCAATTAAACCGACTCCAATAATACATAATTTATTAAACATGAGTCCCTGATGGTTTAAGAATTTCTAAATAGGCATCAATATCTTTTTCAATTTTTTTGAATAGAAAACAGTCTTTGAATTTATCATTATTAGCTAAAAGACAAGTAACATGAATACTTGATTTATAAAGGTTACCTTTATTATCCTTTAATTCTTTGTCATCATCAGCCAGTTTTATAATGTATTCTTCGTGTTGATTTTTTAGTGCGTTACAAATTACGACAAGAAATTTTGAAATAAAGTGATAAAGGTTGTGACCACGCATAAATAAATAAGCATTGTTTTCATTTAATCCTAGTTCATTAAGCTGCTTAAAAAATTGAGTAATAGAATTATTATGATCCAGTGATTCTAATTTTTTAGCTACCGATTCTTTAATTATATTTAGTTTTTCTTGATAATTACTAGGCGTTATATTGTATTCATTAGGTTTTATATCGCCAAAAGTTACAATTTTACCAAACTCTTTTCTTGAGAAAGTAGATTCATCACCTATACTGTAATAATATAAGTTACAAACAAGAAGATTGTAGATAATGCTAGAATAATCTTTTAAAAATGCAGCCAAATTTACGGTATTATCTGTGTTATTAGTAGCTCTGATACAAAGAGAGTTAAGACTTTCTGCGTAGCATTTTAAATTTTCTATGGCATACGCATAAGTTTGGAAAATATAGGGGTTATCATTAATTTGATTAGATACTTCTGATTTTAAAAGATAGTCATAATCACTGTCTAAACAAATAATAAAATTTTGAGCGGTTTGTGAAAATAACTTTATTAGCTTGTCCTTCCCTGTTGTAAGGTTATTTTCTGAATAAGGTGAAATATCAAATTTAATATTATTTTGTTTTTCATAAGGACTTAAAATACCATGCCAAAATCCAACATCAGCAAAACCCTCAACATAAACAAGAATTTCTGCGGGCTTAGATTTTTGTTGACTGCGATTAAACGCATTTCTCCGTTCAGAATCAAGCGCGTAATTTTCAAAAGTGGTCATAGCCGCGTGTTATCCTTAACAATTAGGTCTTGAAGGTTGAATACGTTATCTAGCCATCCACGTACGATAATATCAGGCGAATGTGTTGCAATAATGAGCTGTACATTAGGGTTAAGTTCACGAATATATTTAATCAGTTTTCTTTGCCACTCTATATGTAATGATATTTCAGGCTCATCCATAAATAGAATAGACAGTTTATTATCTTGGATAAGAACGGTTAATAAGATAACTAAAAGTTGTTTTTCACCTGATGATAATTCATAAGTATTAATTTCTTTATCGCCTAATAGAAATTCAAGTTCTTCTTTATTGGCATTAACTCTTTTATGAGTTTCCAAAAACAACTCATCAATAATAGCTAAAAAACGAATATGTGTAGCACGATTAACTTCAGAATTTGTTTTATAAATTCTTACTTGATATTTTGTATATTCTTTTTGCAGTTTCCATAACTGAAAATCTAATTCTGTATTAACTTCATTATCTGCTTTTTGTAAAAGTTCTTGTGGCTTTACTTCTGCATCAAAAGTGCTAATAATATCAGAATTAATTTTTACACTATGAAATGAAATGCTCAGTGGTGTAAAACCAACAGCAAGAGCACCACCATTATCATCTTTATACTTTTCTTTTTTTTTCTCAGAGTTAAGATTATTTAAAAGTTTTTGTTCTCTATTTTCATAGACTAATACTTCTTTATTATTAAAAAAAATGCTTATTTTTTTTACTTTTTCTGAATGATATTTTGGAATTTCTCCTGTTAAAATTAATCCACATATACAAGCTAAAATAGTTGACTTCCCACTCCCATTAATCCCAGCCAAAACATTAACATCAGAATTCAAATTCCAAACAATATCTTGCTTTCCCCAAAGCCCTTTTATTTCTACTTTAGTTAAATGTATAATTTTATTATCTATAGATTTAGTCATAATTAAATATCTTCAAGCACATTTTTCAAAGCTTCAATAAAAAATAAGTTTTCTTCCTCAGTTCCAATGCTAATACGTAAATGATTCGGCATTGCATAAATACCACCAACAGGTCGTACAATCACGCCTTTATGTAACAAAGCTTCATAAATCGGCATCGCATCTTGTTTAAAATTCACACTAACAAAATTACCTGCGGATGGTATCCATTCCAAATCAAAAAATTTAAAAACATTAGTGAGTTGAGTCATACCTTGATTATTGGTTGCTATTGCTAAAGCTAAATAATCTTCATCAGCTAAAGCAGTTTTTGCGGCAATTAAAGCTAAGGCATTATTATTAAATGGTTGTCGCACGCGATTTAATAAATCTGCAATTTCAACACTAGAAATACTGTAACCCACACGCAAACCAGCTAAACCATACGCTTTGGAAAAGGTTCTAGTAATAATTAAATTAGGCAATTCAGCCAGCCAATTAATTGAATTAGCGCGTTTATCAGCAGCTATAAATTCAAAATAAGCTTCATCTAACACACATAAAACCGTTTCAGGTAAGGCACTAATAAAGGCTTTAATTGCTTCAGGTTTTAATAACGTTCCTGTGGGATTATTAGGATTCGCAATAAATACTAAGCGAGTGTTTTCAGTTACTGCGGCCAACATAGCAGTTAAATCATGTCCATAATTTAGTGCTGGAATAACTCGCGCAATTGCACCCACAGCTTGAGTAACAATCGGATACACCGCAAAAGCATGTTGTGAATAAATGATTTCGTGGCTAGAACTTACGAAAGTGCGCGTAATAATTTCCAATAAATCATTTGAACCATTGCCCAAAGTAATTTGGTTATTCTGAAGCCCTAATTTTTGTGCCAATGCAGTTTTTAAATAAAAGCCATTACCATCTGGATATCGTG
>DAOUSN010000056.1 GCA_030627205.1 Methylococcaceae bacterium | reverse complement strand
TACGATCATAGTCTCCATTATTTTGATAACGAGAATCATGTTTACGATCATAGTTTCTACGTTTTTGATAACGCGAGTCATGTTTACGATCATAGTCTCTACGTTTTCGATAACGCGAGTTATTTCGACGATTATAGTCATGATCCTTTTTGTAACGAGCATTATTATTATAAGCATTAGCTTTATTATACTTATAAGATGTGCTTTTAACGGTAACTGGTGATGGATAAAAATTAACAGGTACACGCGATCTAGTACAGCCCATTAGTAATAAAACACCACTAAGAATAATTATTTGTTTTATGTATTTATACATAGCTATTCTCCAAATTAGTTTACTTGATTAAAGCATAATGAAAAAAACCTAAACTTGCAATGAATTATCGGTTTTTTATTTATTTTTTAAGATTATATCTATTTTAACGCATTTCATACTTGCTGATTAGCATTTTATCTGGCAAAATCTACTACTTTTGCCCGTAGTTTTTTAATAAGCTACCTATAAATACAAGAGGCTCACAAATGGCAGGTCGCAATCATTTATCTATTCCAGGTCCTACAAATGTTCCACATGAAATTTTAAGTGCGATGCATGTTCCTATGGAAGATCATCGTTCACCAGATTTTCCTAAATTATTTAAACCAGTATTAGAGGACTTAAAAAAAATCTTTAAAACTGAAACAGGGCAGGCATTTATGTTCCCAGCAACAGGAACAGCAGGATGGGAAATTGCGTTAACTAATACTTTAAACCCTGGTGACAAAGTGTTAATTTATCGTTTTGGTCAATTTGGTCATTTATGGATGAGCATGGCTAAACGTCTAGGTTTTGAAGTAGAAGTTCATGAAGTAGAATGGGGTAAAGGCATTCCTGTTGACCATTTAGAAACACGTTTAAAAGAAGATACTAAGCATGAAATCAAGGCTGTTTTAGCAACCCATAACGAAACCTCAACAGGCGTTACCAGTGATATTGCTGGCGTTCGTAAAGCAATGAACAGTGCTAACCATCCTGCACTATTATTTGTTGATGGTGTAAGTTCCATTGCTAGTATCGAATTCAAAATGGATGACTGGGGCATTGACGGCGCTATTAGTGGTTCACAAAAAGGCTTTATGTTACCCGCAGGGGCAGCGATTTTAGCCTTTAGTCAAAAAGCGTTAGCAGCTACTAAAACCTCAACTTACCCTCGTTGTTTTTTAGATTTAGGTGACCAAATAGCACAAAATTCTAATGGTTATACCCCTTATACTCCATCTACACCGATGATTCATGGTTTAAAAAAATCATTAGAATTATTATTAGAAGAAGGCATGGAAAATGTCTATGCTCGTCATCATCGTTTAGGTGAGGGTTGTCGTCGAGCTATTGCTGCTTGGGGATTAAAACTTTGTGCTTACAAAGGTTTTGAATCTGATACGGTTTCTGCGATAGTTGTACCAGAAGACAAAGATGCCGCTGAAGTTATTGGAGTAGCTTACAACAGATACAATATTTCTTTAGGAGCTGGTTTAACTGAAGTGGCAGGAAAAGTTTTCCGTATTGGTCATATTGGTGATATGAATGATGTTTCCATGTTAGGAACTATCGCAGGTGTGGAAATGGCGTTATTAGACTGTGGCTACAATATTAAAGCAGGCAGTGGTGTTGCGGCTGCCGTTGAATATTATCGCTCAACCGCTAACTAATTAAAAACATAGGGTAGGCTAAAAACCTGCTTACCCTATATTTTTTAAAGACAGAACTGTCTATGATTTGACTTTGCGTTGTTCCTCAAAGGCTTCTATATGCATTTCTTTGATAATAAAAGCTAGTTCTTTACGCTGCTGTTTTAAAGGTTCTAATTCAGCCCGAAGATGAGCAATATTTTCAGAAACACTGCCTTTTGATTCGTTAATTTTTTTCAACATTTGCAAACGGCTTTCTATCTGTTTTTTATGATCTTTAATTTGGTGCATCAAAGGAACTAGAACTCCATTACTCCAAGTCAAGGCATCCTTATAAGCCTGTTTCAAAATATTTCTAGCTTTAGCTATTAAAGTACTGTAAAGCTTATTAACAACAACACTTTGTTCGGTCATTGTCGTTTTTGTACTAGAACGAAAAGCTTCTCCATCTGCAAAAATAGCTTCTAAATCTTCTTGATATTGTTTAATTGAAAACAATTTAGGTTCAATTTTTTTAAAACCATATTCATCATGAAACTTTTTATGAATTGCTTTAACTAAACGGCGGGTTTCATTAGTAATATCAATTGAATCTTGTAATAAATCACGTAGATCATCAAAAAGTCTACTGATACTTTTTTTCATCCCATAAGTAGTTAAGCTTTTACTCATTTCACTTTTTGTCTCTAGAATAATTATTTCAATTTTTTCTTTGGCAAATGATTCAATTAAAATTTTTGCCTGCACCGTAAAAACTCGACGACTTGCTTGAAAGTTTTCGACATTAGAAGCATACGCTTTTTGCCGATCTCGCGTTTCAGACATTAATTTATCTGTCATGTCTTTATTTTCAAAATCAACTTTTTTGAATTCATCTAATTGCTTAGTCGCATTAACTAATTTTGAGTCTGTCAAACTAGAGGATTCACTAATTAAAAAGCCAATATCTTTAAGAATTGTCGCCATTAAAATTTTACGACGCTGTTTTAAAATATCATCGGAAAGATAATCTTCCAAGCCTTTCAAGCGGCTTCGTTCTAATAACTTTGTATCTGATTTAACTTTGGCTAATAAAGCTTGTTTTGCTGAAACGGGAAAAATTAGATTTTCTTTAAGTTTTAAAATAGAGGCAGAACTGGTAATTTGTTTTTTAATGGCATTTTCATAACCTGATTCACCTGCAAGATCATCCCACATGGAGTCAATTTTATTCATGACCACAGCAAGACCTTGTTTGTTATTACGCGCACTACAGATATGATTTCGCCACATTTCAAGGTCACTTTTAGTCACCCCTGTATCCGCAGCAAGTACAAAAATAATAGCCTGCGCACTGGGCAACATGCTTAACGTTAATTCAGGTTCTGTTCCTAAAGCATTGAGACCGGGGGTATCAAGTATTGACAAACCTTCTTCTAATAATGGGTGTGGGAAACTAATTAATGCATGTCGCCAACAGGGAATTTCAACTTCAGTTGCATTGGAAAGCCCTTGTTCAGCGGCTTCATGCTCGTTCCATAACCCTAATTTATTTGCGACATCAACAGATACAGTTTTAACGGCAATTAATTGCTTAAAAGCTTCCTGCATTTGTGAGGGTGTTTTGCCATCTAAAGAAATTTGTTTCCAACTTTCAGGTATTTGTTTGTATTCTATTAAAGAGATGTCTTCAAGTCGTGTGTTTATATCCAATACCCGAATATAAGACCCTTGCTTTTTATCATAAAAAATCTCAGTTGGACACATCGTTGTCCGCCCCGGTGATGAGGGCAATAATCTAATACCTGTTTCTGCAAAAAATAATGAATTAATTAGCTCTGTTTTTCCACGTGAAAATTCAGCGGCAAACGCTAAAGTAACCCGATCATTATCTAATCCACTAAGGATATTCAATAAAGTATCGGTACTGTGAACATCGCTCATCCCATAACGACGACGCCATTCTCGATACATTTCTATAGAACGAGCTAATTGTTTACGCCATTGTGCGTATTCATGTAGCTGTTCTTTGAATTTCAAATTCCCCATGGCAAGCCTTTTCCTACTGATATTACTTATAAAATTAACAAAAAAGCGATCATTATAACAATACTATTGTAGACTATATTGTAGACTAAAATATTAAAAGCTGTATTAAATAATAACCATTTTCATTAATAAAGATAGACCTTAAATCCCATATTGTCTTTGATAGTTTTTAATAACTGTGAAGTGTTCACTGTTTTCACCATTAATTTCTAAAAATTCAATAATATCTGCTAAACAAATAATAGCTATGACAGGGATATTAAAATGTTGTTTTACCTCTTGTGTTGCGGATAATGTGTTTTCACCCTTTTCTTCCCTATCTAAAGCAATAAGTACGCCAGAGGCAATAGCATCTGTTTGTGCGATAATTTCAATGGATTCTCGCACTGAAGTTCCAGCAGTAATCACATCATCAATAATAACAACTTTGCCTTGCAAAGGGCTACCGACTAATAAACCTCCCTCACCATGATCTTTAGCTTCTTTACGATTAAATACAAAAGGCATATCATCACCGTAAAGTTTAGCATAAGCAATAGAGGTTGCACTTACTAAAGGAATACCTTTGTACGCAGGCCCATAGAGTATATCAACATCTATAGCTGATGTTTTTAATGCTTGTGCATAAAAGTGACCTAATTTGTCAAGTTTTACCCCTGTGTTAAATAAACCAGTGTTAAAAAAATAAGGACTGATTCGTCCTGATTTTAATTGAAACCTTCCAAACTTAAGAACATCACACTCAATGGCATAGTCAATAAATTGTTGTTGATACGCTAACATAAATCACTTTTCACAAAAAATTATCTTTATTATAACTAAAAAATTTAAGTAATAAACTTTTCTAGTACAGTATCAAGAAAATTCCAGCCTTTTTTTGTACAAAAATAGCGTTTTTGTTGTTTATATAATAATTTTTCAGTAATTACCGTCGTCAATGCTGGCTCTAATGTAGTAACTGATAACCCTGTCATTTTATGATAATTTTCTAATGAAAACCCTTCTTTTAAGCGCAATTGGTTCATCATGAATTCTAAGGGTAGCTCTGTTAGTTTAATCAATTTAATCTCACGTTTTATTGTTTCTAAATAAAGCTGAGGATTTTTTATTTTTGAGGTTCGGTAAATTTGATTAGGTAATTGTTGACTAATTTTCCCATGTGCGCCTGCACCAATACCCAAATAATCACCAAATTGCCAATAATTAAAATTATGCTTACATTGAAAACTATTTTTTGCATAAGCAGACACTTCATAGTGTTTAAAATTATGCTCTGCCAATAATTGTTGACACTGGTCTTGCATATTAACAATAACCTCGTCGTTAGGTAACATAGGCGGAAATCTATGAAAAAAAGTATTAGGTTCTAAGGTTAATTGATACAGAGAAATATGGCTGGGTTTTAAATCAATTGCTTGTTTAATATCAGCAAGAGCTTGTTGATACGATTGTTGTGGTAATGCAAACATTAAATCTAAATTAAAATTATCAAATCCTGAAGAATGTGCAATTTCAGCCGCTTTTAAAGCTTCTTGACTATTATGTATACGTCCCAATTTTTTTAAATGCTGTTCATTAAAACTTTGTACCCCGATTGATAAGCGATTAACGCCAGCCTCTCTATAGTCTTTAAATTTTTTAGTTTCAAACGTACTAGGATTTGCTTCTAAGGTTATTTCAGCATCTTTATTAACTAATAATTGTTTAAAAATACCTTCTAGCAAAGAAAATATGCTGGTTGCTGAAAATAAACTGGGAGTCCCTCCTCCTATAAAAATACTTCCAATGGGTCTGTTTATTTGAAAATATTCAATATCATTTGCTAAATCATTTAATAAAACTTTAATGTAATCTAACTCAGGTAACTCCGATTTAACCGCATGTGAATTAAAATCACAATAAGGACATTTTTTGATACACCAAGGAAGATGAATATAGAGACTTAACGGTGGTAACTCATGTTTCATTAAAGCAAGTGAAAAATAAACATACAATTAACAATGATTGAATAATATCACAGTTTAGACCTTGAGAAAACCATCATATTGAGAAATATTTATGGTAAAGTTACGTTTCCAGATAAAGGTAACTCGCAAAAAATATATAACACCACAAAGCACGTGAAGATAAAAATTTCAGGGACTTTATGTATTTCTGTCTGCACACTATTATGTTAAGGAATAATTATGAGTAATGCTAACGAACAGCATAAGTTTCCACAAAGTTCAACGTTAATTACAACCTTGGGAGTTATTGCTATGCTATCAGGTTTATTAGTGGTAGTTGTTTATGAGTATACAAAACCCATTATTGCAGAAAACCAGCGAATTGCCACTGAAAGAGCTATTTTTAAAGTGTTACCAACAGCACAAACTCGGCTTACTTTTTTAGTCGAAGGACAATCTCTTACAGTTGCTGATGATAAAACCATAGGTGAATTATTATATGCAGGTTATGATAAAAATAATAACTTTGTTGGAGTGGCGTTAAATGCTGCTGCTCAGGGTTATCAGGATATGGTGAAATTATTATATAGTTATCAACCTGATACGGGGTGTATTACTGGATATGATGTGTTGAAAAGTACCGAAACCCCAGGATTTGGTACTAAAATTACCACTGATGAAGATTTTTTAGCTAATTTTAATTGTTTGCAGGCAATGGTAAATAAGGAGCAAACAGGGCTTGAAAATATCATCAAAACTGTTCGTCATGGAACAAAACAACATCCCTTTGAAATTGATGCTATTTCAGGCTCAACAATTACTTCGAATGCAATTGGACGAATGTTAAACCAAAGCGGACAAAAATTACATCCTTTAATCATTAAAAATCTAAGCCTGTTAAAACACCCTAAAGCTAAATAATTGAGGTTCTTATGTCTTCCCTAAAAAAAAATGAAACTCCATTGACAATAGATGTCTTTACTGCTGGGTTATGGAAAGAAAACCCTGTTTTTGTAATGATGCTGGGTTTATGCCCAACTTTAGCAGTGACCAATACCTTGGAAAACTCGTTAGGCATGAGTGCTGCTACCATTTTTGTGTTAGTTGGTTCAAACGCGCTGGTTTCAGCTTTACGAAATTTAATTCCTAAACAAATCCGTATTATTGCCTACATTATCATTATTGCTACGTTTGTGACGATGGTGGATTATTTAATTCAAGCTATTAGTTTGGATTTGCATAATAAACTGGGTGCATTTATACAACTGATTGTGGTCAATTGTTTAATCTTAGGGCGTGCAGAAGCTTATGCTTCAAAAAATGGATTTACTAAATCAGTTATTAGTTCACTAGGTATGGGCTTAGGTTTTACTCTAGCTTTAATTGCTTTAGGCGGCGTTAGGGAGTTACTAGGTGCTGGGCAACTATTAGGATTTCAGGTTTTTAGTCCTAATTTTGAACCGTGGGTGGTAATGATTCTACCGCCAGGGGGGTTTATTGTTTTAGGATCATGGTTACTTTTTTTTAATTATTTACAACAACGTAAAATAACTCAATTAATTAGTAAAGATAAAACAAGTCATTGCTCAATTACATCTAATTAAAAATAGAAATTAAGAATCTACCTTAATTTCAGTAAGTATAATTAATTGATAAGTAATGATTAGTTTATCTATTTTTTTCTAAAAATTGAAATGGAAAAACCCTGAAAGACTTGAATTACCTAGAGTTGTTAAAAATAACGCTAAAAGAATTTCTGTTCTAACTCTGAAGATTCTATGCATAATAACTTGTCGCACACCCCTTTATTTTCTACAAAATAGTATGAAAATTCATATTTATGTGTATTTATATACTATATATTTGCAGTGGAAAATATTTATTATGAGATTAATAATGATGATTAATCCAATTTATGATGGTTCAATAATTCATATGAATGGTGGATATGCTGTTGTCGATAAGCTGTATGACTTAGCTTTTGAAAAATTTTCTGTGAAGCCAAGTGAAATGAAAGAAAAACCCTATGTAATTTTTAAAAAACGGGTCAGTACTAATGCCTACTAAGTTAGTAGTAAACTATTGATTATAAAGAACTTTTATAGTCTGTAAAATGAATATCATTCTTGATATTTTTCAGAGTCCTTGGTGCTGACCGCCCTTTCCTAACGGCTTCTATAGTTACTGAAATATAGTCAAAGAGAAAAGGTCAAGTCTTGTATTTTGCATACTTGAAAATTTAGTTTATACTGAATTAAAGGTCTCTGACTCTTATTTTGCAAAATGCAAGACTTGACCCTTTCTTTTCTCGCAATCTTAATGCTTTCGTAGGATTTAACACATAAGCCTCATAATCGTCATCATTAGGATTCAATAACTAATCAAGGGATCGGAAGAATCAAGAATTATTAATAATCTCATATTTTTCTATAATTGTGATACTATTTCATTTAAGCAAATGAGCCTTGCAACCCGAATAGTGGATCGCTATTCATGCATACAGCTTAGCAACGCGTCATTA
>DAOUSN010000058.1 GCA_030627205.1 Methylococcaceae bacterium | reverse complement strand
TGAGGGCTGGGGCTTCTTACAATTATTTGTTAGTTAACGGTATTAGACGACTTACATCAAGAGAGTTATTACGATTACAAGGATTTCCTGATTCATTTAAAATTGTTGTTGCAGATACTTATTTAAGAAAACAAGCGGGAAATAGTGTTACTGTGCCTGTTATTAAGGCGGTTGCAAAGGAAATAAAAACGAGTATTCAAAATAAAAAACCTGCTAAAAAAATAGCGGTACAACAGGATTTGTGGAATGATGCTTAATAACTTAGCCGAAGCTAAAAACGAGCTTGATTTAATTATTAAAAAATCAAGAGTTCATTTGTATAAACCCATCCAAATAGCTGAAATATTATATTGTGCAAGAACTCAAGCTAATTTAGAAATTGATTTGACAGATCTTGAAACCTATAGAAATCGCTCTAAAAAATGGCGTGATATTATATGTATGTAATTTCTTGGAAGAGTGAGTACGTCAAGCGCGAAATTTCAAGACAATTTATTTGAAGAAAATGCGATGCCACCGCGTTTATTATCAATATTAGGTAGAGAAAATAGTCAACAAAAAGGTGTTGTTGAAGCCTATATTTATCAAGCTTTTGAAGAAAAACATTTACAACTTGAAAATGCGTTAAATTATTGTTTAATGTCATCAAAAGAGACTTTTAAATTGGATGAATTTTTAAATCAATTTTGGTTACAGGCAGGATTAAAGCGTAGCTTAGATAAGATTTTTGAAATAGTGGTGTATTCTCTATTTGAAGTTTTAACCACCTCAATTAATGTTAAAATTGATATTTACTATGATCCCAATAAAATAACGATTTTAAATGAGTTTTCAGAATTTTCTGATAAAGTTTTAAATTTAACCGTATTAGAAAGTAGAAAAACTCTTCATGCCCATTTTCATCGAGTAGGTGTTACAAATGCAGCAGATAGAGGTTTGGATATGTATGCTAATAAATTTAAAGTGATTTTTTAATGATGAATAATTATCAAACAAATTTTTATGATTAGTTCGTGGGTTGATCTCTATAATTGAATATAAAAGGCTACATAAGGCAATAAGGCAGCATTATGAAAATAGATACAATCAGTACACAAATTGACCATGAGATGAAAACTGAATTTACTGATATTTGTGAAGAAGTTGGGTTAAGTTCTTCGCAAGCGATTGAATTATTTGCAAAAGCAGTTATTAATTATGGCGGAATACCTTTTGAGCTTAAAATTAAGCAACCAAAGTTAGACGAAAACCAAGAATATAGCTCTCAATTAGTTAAATTAACAGCAAACTATAAACCTAAAATAACTTATGGTGATAAAAATATTAATCCTAGTTCTTTATTCGGAATTTGGAAAGGAAAACCTAGAGACCTAATGGATATTAGGAAAAAAGCATGGCAACGTAATTAGGGTTTATCCGATGATTTTATGTGATACTAATATTTTTATTCATGCTTTTAATGAACATGAAGCAACCATAAAAAGTTTAAATAATATCGGCTTAGAAAATATTGTTTTCTCTTCTATTACACTAATGGAATTATATCAGGGGATGAATAATAAGCAGGAATTATTACAAATGAAAAAGAAATTAGCTTTCTATGATGTCATTCAAGTAGATCAACTTATTTCTGAAAAAGCAATTGAGCTAATAACCAACTTTAATCTAAGTCATGGATTACAAATTCCTGATGCAATTATAGGTGCAACAGCTATTATCTGTAAAATACCTATTTACACTTATAATCTGAAAGATTTTAGTTTTATGCCAACTATTGATTTATATCATTAAACGTAAGTAAACACTATGACTGAAAAAACCGTTAATTTTACCCTAGATGGTGAAACTGTCTCCGCTATTGCAGGCGAAACTTTATTAACCGTGGCACAACGTCATGGTAAAGAAATTCCGCATCTTTGTTATTCTGATAAATTACGCGCCGATGGGAATTGTCGGGCTTGCGTGGTTGAAGTCAAAGGGGAACGGGTGTTATCGCCGTCCTGTTGTCGGAAAGCTACGGAAGGAATGGAGGTGCAAACAGACAGCGAACGCGCGGTTAAATCTCAAAAAATGGTGTTAGAACTCTTAAAATCAGACATGCCTGAGCAAGGGGAATCACCCTATAAACATGATTCAGAATTAGATATATGGGTTAAAAAATTAAAATTAAGTGAAATCCGTTTTCCTGCACGCGTACAACCTGAAGCCGATCTTTCACATCCTGCGATTGCGGTCAATATGGATGCCTGTATTCAATGTACCCGCTGTTTAAGAGCCTGTCGTGAAGAGCAAATGAATGATGTGATTGGTTTTGCACATCGAGGTCGTCATGCTGAAATTGTGTTTGATATAGCCGACCCGATGGCAGCCAGTAGTTGTGTTGCCTGTGGGGAATGTGTTGAAGCCTGTCCTACAGGGGCGTTAATGCCCGCGAAAAATGTTGGTTTAGAAGTCGCCGATAAAACCGTTAATTCTACCTGCCCTTATTGTGGAGTGGGTTGTTTGATAAAATATCACGTTAAAGACGATAAAATTTTGTATACCGAAGGCCGTAATGGTTTTACCAATCATTACCGTTTATGCGTTAAAGGACGTTATGGGTTTAATTATATTCACAATCCATTGCGTTTAACCAAACCTTTAATTCGTCGTGATGGCGTAGCTAAAACCACTGAATTACTTGATCCCAATGATCTGAATTCTGTTTTTAGAGAAGCGACTTGGGAAGAAGCGTTAGACGTTGCCGCCAATGGTTTTAAAAAAATTCGTGATGAAAAAGGTAAAAAAGCTTTAGCAGGATTAGGATCTGCGAAAGGCAGTAATGAAGAAGCCTATTTATTTCAAAAATTAGTCCGTATAGGCTTTGGTTCAAATAATGTCGATCATTGTACCCGTCTTTGTCATGCCTCATCAGTTGTTGCCTTATTAGAATGTTTAGGCTCAGGGGCAGTTTCCAACCCTGTTGAAGATGTTGCAAACTCTGAAGTCATTATTATTATTGGCTCAAATCCTACGGTCAACCATCCTGTTGCCGCCACATTTATGAAAAATGCAGCATCCAAAGGCACGAAAATAATTTTAATAGACCCTAATCGAACTGACATCGCGAAATATGCCAGTCATGTATTGCAATTTCGTCCAGACACTGATGTGGCATTATTAAATGGCATAATGCACGTGATTTTGGATGAGGGTTTAGAGAATAAAAGCTTCATTGAAAATCGCAGTGAAGATTTTGAAGCCATGCGGATTCATTTGCAAAAATATACCCCTGAACATGTCGCCCCAATTTGTGGAATTGAAGCGGAGACCCTTCGAGAGGTTGCACGATTATATGCCACTTCAAAAGCGTCAATGATTTTATGGGGCATGGGGGTTTCACAACATATTCATGGAACGGATAATGCGCGTTGTTTAATTGCTTTAGCGTTAATGACGGGGCAAATTGGACGACCAGGGACAGGCTTACATCCTCTACGGGGACAAAATAATGTTCAAGGCGCATCGGATGTAGGCTTGATTCCTATGGTTTACCCTGATTATCAACCTGTAACAGATCCAACCATACAAGCTAATTTTGAAAAATTATGGGAGGTTAAATTAGACCCAGAACCCGGTTTGACGACGGTTGAAATGATTCATGCTATTTTAGATGATGAAGTTTTTGGAATGTATATTCAGGGTGAAAATCCTGCGATGTCTGACCCGAATCAAAATCATGTACGTGAAGCGTTTGCGGCTTTAGAACATTTAGTGGTACAAGATATTTTCTTAACGGAAACGGCTGGTTTTGCAGATGTTATTTTACCTGCTTCGGCGTTTTATGAAAAAACTGGCACTTTTTCAAATACTGATAGACGGGTACAAATGGGACGACAAGCGGTTAATCCACCCGGAAATGCTAAACAAGATTTGTGGATTTTACAAGAAATTGCCAATCGTTTAGGCTGTGGTTGGACTTATTCAGGGCCAGAGGATGTATTTAATGAAATGCGTTTGGCGATGAATAGTATTGCGGGCATGACATGGGATCGCTTGGAAGCCGAAGATTCATTAACCTACCCACTGAGTAATGAAGGCGATGCAGGCGAGCCGATTATTTTTATTGATGATTTTCCCACTGAAACGGGACGCGGTAAATTTGTGCCGGCTGAATACATTCATGCCGATGAATTACCTGATGAAGAATATCCGTTAATTTTTATTACAGGACGACAATTAGAACATTGGCATACGGGTAGTATGACCCGGCATTCAAGCACTTTAGATGCAATTGAGCCTGATCCAGTAGTGAGCTTGCATCCTGAAAATTTAGCAGCATTACAAATTGAAGCGGGTGAGTTAATCACAATTGAGTCCCGACGTGGAAAAATTACCGCGTTTGCGCGAGCGGATATTGGGATTCAAAAAGGTTCGATGTTTATGGCATTTTGTTATAACGAAGCCAGTGCGAATTTAATTACCAATGAAGCCTTAGATCCTTCGGCTAAAATTCCTGAATTTAAATTTTGTGCAGTGAAAGCGGTTGCGGGTGGAACGTTAGCGACGCGGATTAATTAGATAAAATGTTGGGTTACTAAAAGCATGTAACTCAACCTGCGTGGCTAAGTATAAATATTGTGATATTTAAAGAATAAAAATTAATATGTAATTGTTAGGTTTATAGGAAAACCAATAGTTCGGACAGTTTTTGTAACCCATTGATTTAAAAAGAACTTACTCATACATCTCGTAATTATAAAACTCTTTAAAATCAATACCTTATAGAATTAAGACCGCTATATTTTTAAAACTGTCCGAAGTATTGGGAAAACAATACCTCCTGTAAATCCTATAGCCTATAAAACTTTCGGAAAAAATAATGATTAATCTTAATAACCCAGTAAAATTTACCTTAGATGATATTGAAAAACTTATTGCTTCAAAGAATGACTCAGAAGATAGGCAACTTCGTGTTAGTACATCAGGTTGTGCATATTTATCAGATATTGTCGCGGCAGTAGATATTGAAGACCTCGCTTTTAGATTTGAAACATGGGATGCGCGTACGGATAATGTTGGTATCAAAGCATCACAAAGGAAAGAGTGGGTTTCTCGTATATACAAGGCTTTAGACGAAAATTGGCAAGACCAAACGAAAAGCTATATTGATAACTACTAAGTTTATTTACAGCAGCAGCGTAGGTTGAGTTATTAGTAACCCAACATTTCACTAGCCACGTAGGTTGCGTTATTCGTAACCCAACATTTCACTGTTGAAGGAAAAAAGCCCGAGAAATAAAGATGTCCAACAATGGATGAAACAAGCAATGGACGAAATTAACCTTGAAATAAAGTACACTTAATTATGAAATTAATCATTAGGAACTTAGCTCGCACTACCACAGAATCAACGTTGAAAGAAACCTTTGAGACTTTTGGTACAGTACAATCCTGCTCTTTAGTAATGGATCAAGAAACAAAACTTTCTAAAGGTTTTGCTTTTATCGAAATGCCTAAAGTCGGCGAAGCTAAAGCTGCGATAAAAAACCTCAATGCAAAAGTAATAGAAGGAAGTGAAATTCGCGTTAAAAAATCTGAAGCATCAGCTCACAAAAAAGCCTCCCCTAAACCACGCGATGAATGATGCTAGGGTTAAAAATCCATTAGAGGGCATAACGCTTAAAACCATTGTCATTAAATTAATATGTAATTGTTATGTGTAAGAAATCAAGGCTTAATAAATAATGAAAGGTAATTATTAAAGAATGAGTGATTTTAAGTTTATAGATTTATTTGCAGGTATTGGCGGTTTTCATATTGCTATGGAATCACTAGGAGGAGAATGTGTTTTTGCTTCAGAAATAGATCCTTTTGCTAGAAAAACATATGAGCATAACTTTAAAAAATCAAATCCTACCCTATTTAATGAGG
>DAOUSN010000082.1 GCA_030627205.1 Methylococcaceae bacterium | reverse complement strand
GATGTCTTTATCCCTATTTTATTAGCGACTTATATTTCTACACTCGTAGGACTTGGTGCGGTTAGCCTCGTACAAAAAATTAATTTATGGGATAAAATTATTGCAAGTTATTTTATAGGGTTTAGTTTATTTATTGGGTTGCTAGTTTTTTATTTTTCTCAACTCAGCCAAGCAGAAATGTTATTACAATCGGCATTAATCAGTAATGTAACTTTATTTACCTTGGTAATTATTTTTATCTTAACGGCAACTTATAAGCGTATTAATGCTTACGATGCTTTTATTGAGGGGGCAAAAGAAGGCTTTAACACAGCGATTATGATTATTCCTTATTTAGTAGCGATGTTAGTTGCTATTGGTGTTTTTCGAGCAAGTGGAGCATTGGAATTATTAGCGAATGGACTTCGATATTGCGTGAATTTACTTGGGTTTGACACACGATTTATTGATGCCATGCCCACTGCATTAATGAAACCTTTTAGTGGCAGTGGCGCAAGAGCGATGATGATTGACACGATGCAAGTTCATGGTGCAGATTCATTTGCAGGACATTTAGCTTCCATTGTCCAAGGAAGTACAGAAACGACCTTTTATGTATTGGCGGTTTATTTTGGTGCGGTGAGAATTAAACATATACGCCATGCTGTGGTATGTGGCGTAATTGCAGATGTAGCGGGGATTATTGCTGCAATAATCGTGGCTTATTGGTTTTTTGGCTAATTAAATTAAGAGACGCGATACTTTACGTCTCTGTATTTAACAGGTCTGTTATCAATGCCAGTAAGTTAACATAACCAATTGATTTATAATGGATATTTAACCATAAAAATTAGAAAAATTAAATTCTAACGGTTTTAAGCCCCCTGAAACTACTACAAATAGCTATCAAATCTTTCATTTTAACTGAAAAATATATAAATATTAATAGGTTACATTAAGTTACTGGCATTGGGTCTGTTATTGTTTATTAATCGCGGTTTCACAATCAACGATTAACTCATCTAACAATTGAACAGAAGTTTCTGCTTCTTCTTTAATTTCTTTTAAAAAATCTAATTCACTTTTAGAGACATGGTTTTCTGAAAAAATTTGTTCTCTTAAAATAGTCACTTCTTTTTGGCTAATATGCCCCCCTGCTGCTAAAGCAAATGCTTTTGCTACTTTACGCCATTGCGCCATAATTTTTTTCCTCGTTATTAAATGTAAGATCAAGTGAACTTTATCATACTAAAAATAGTGATACAATGATTCAAATTAATAATTACGCTGTACTGAGAAGTTCGCTAATGAAATAAGGGCTTCTTTATAGATAGAACCTTTCAAAACACTGAGGGCTGCAATCGCTTTTTTTGCTTCATCATCAGCTCGTTGTAGTGTATCTTCAATGGCATTAGTGCTTTTAACAACCTCATAAACGGCTTTAAACGAATCACGAGAACCATTTTTAATGGCATTAATAATAATTTGTGATTTTTCACTAGAGGCTTGTTTGATTGCATAAATTAAGGGTAACGTTGGCTTTCCTTCTGCTAAATCATCGCCT